>JBEQBT010000168.1:0-7433 GCA_041639705.1 Clostridiaceae bacterium
ACGACGCTCTTCCGATCTATCCAGCTTCCTAATAAAATGGTATATAATCATACTGATTCCAAAAAAATGTAGTATTCCGAATTTAATAAAGTCTTGGGGAAAGGGTATAAATGTTACCACTGATAGGAGCATACCAAAGCCAAACACTTTAACACCACGTTGTAAATTTCTTTCACTGAAATTACTGCTGATACCTGAGACGAAAATAAAAAGTATCGCAGCCATTTTACCTTCATAGTACCAGAACCCGCTAAGATACGGAATACTATGGTTATAAAATTCGGTTAAATCAAATATCAGGTGGAATAGAATCATTAATATGATTGCAATCCCTCTAAGGTAGTCAATTTCCCAGGCTCTTTTTTCCATCTTGATGTTTCCTTTCTGAAATGGATTGTTCCCATGGATATGTTTATAATAATGCTAGGGGTTGTACAAGAATAAGACTTTAGATTTGATTGTAAACTAGCATAAAGCTTTTGTCAATGCAAGATGACATTGAACATATTATAAGCCAATGTAAACCTAACAGCTGTGGTGCCTGGTCCACATTGGCTTTTTACTTAATATCCTAATTTATAAAATAGAAGAACCAAACTCCTATTATTCCAATAAGAGCAATTATGACATATTCATAGGCTGGAATCACAACCGCTTTGGCTTCCATATGAAGCGTTTGCTCCTTTTGACTTTTCTTAATATATCTTGCTGCTATAAGTGCAAGTATAATTAATATTAGGCTTGTAACATGAGCAATTGTAAATGGTCCTATTACAATAGGGTTTGTCCTGAAAAATTCTACAGTACCTCTTATTATTGAAAATCCAATTACATAATTAATGAATATTTCACCTTCATATTTAGTCTTTCCTCGTTTTCTCCATAGATAAGCGAAGAATATCAAATTAAGAAGCACTTCATATATTTGAACTGGGTGCACTATCTGTCCATTATAATTAACACCCCATGGATAAACCGTTTTCATTGGTACTCCGAATACGTCGCACCCAATTCTTCCTATTATTTGTCCCATTACTATTCCTGGAGCAAAAGCATCTGCAATTCTTAAGAAGGGAAGTTTATTTTTCCTTGCATACAAAAATGCAAATAATGCTCCTGCAATTATACCCCCCTGTATTGACAGACCACCATTTCTAACTGCAAATATCTGCAGTGGATTTTCTAAATAAAACTTAAAATTAAATGCTATTATATAATAAAGTCGTGCTCCTACAACTGCCGCAATTAATGTATAAATTAGCAAATCCAGCGCTTTGTCAGTATTCAACCCTTTTCTTTTGGATTCTCTTAAAGCAATAAACAGCCCCGCCAACATTCCAAGGGCTATAGTTACCCCTAATAAATAAATACCAAAATGCCCAACACTAAATAATTCTTTCATTTTCCTCAACCTCCTTGTAGTCTATTATAAAGCAAGTTTCATGCCAACAAAAGGGGTAACTATTAGAGAGTCTACCAGTTACCCCTTGTCATTAGTATTATTTTTATCCACTTTCAAGACTCCCACTTCTATAAGTGGGAGTACCATTGCCGACTTTGGTGGAGGTAGAGTCCCCCACCAAAGTCTCAATGTCCAGCTTTAGCTGGACGAGTTCACTTAGAATTTCTTTGGGATTTGTGTTGCATTTGCTACATGCTCTGTGGCATATGAATTAAAGTAGATAAGCATTTAACCTGACAGCTGTTGCTAACATATAAATTCTTTTGTACAAGGAAGATATATTTTTATATCCAGGTATTTGTTTCTATGCACCACAAGGGTAAAGAAAAACACCTATTTCTAGGCGTTTCTCAAATACAAATTTATATTATCCAAGGTACTCCTTCCGTACAAGTACCTCTTTTGCCTTTTCTGCATCCTCGTCATTAACAAGTACAATTGGTCCAGTGCAGCCCATTCCACTTTCAGAGTAGATATTGTTCCTCCAGAGCTCTTGAACTGCATTTTCAAGCTCTAGAATATCAATTCCTGCAATTTGGAAGGTTACTACCTTTTTAGGTGGTGCCTTAACCTCTTCTGTCTTTTCCTTTTTTGATTCTGAGCCTTGAGTTAGCTTAGCTAATACTTCCTTGAAGCCTGCTTTATTAAGTGCTGCAAATTCCTTATTAGCTATTTCAATTATGTTGTTTTGAGCACAAGTAGCACAGTATCTTAGTGCTTCACAAATTAGTGGTGCACCTGATGCCCTTGATATAATGTTTATTAGCCTGTTATAGCCTTCTCCTACTCCTGGACCATAGCCATAACCGGTAGATTCATAATCTCCTCCAGTTGTGTAGGATGAAAATACCTTTATTAAAAGGTTTCCTGTTAATGAATCCATTACCATTACATCTGGAGTACCAGCTAGAAGGTCATTTCCCCTCATTACAGCTCCTCCATCTGCCCTTAAGGATTCAGTAAAGTTAATTTTATATCCCTTTGAATTGATTTCCTTTAATGCTCTTTCAACCTGCCTTGCACCATCTATATTAAGAATTCCAACAGTAGGGTTATCTATACCTATTGCCTTTGCAGTAATTATCCCATATACAGCGTTTTTAATCATTCCTTCAACCCTGTTAGTTGAGGATGTTCCTGTTGTGGTTGAAATAAGCATTTCTTTACCTTTTCCAGGAGTTACAACCCTTCCTACAGTGGAAACGCCTATTGGGAAATTATAATGATTAGTTACACAGCCTTGAATTTCATTTGAATCAAGAAGCTCTTCCATAACTTTATGAGCTTCACAATCATCTGCTGCTTCATATATTTTTAGGTTGGTATTTGCCTTTGAACCTATTAATACAACTTCAAAGTCACTGTACTTTCTAGATGCCATCTCAGCTGCTTTAACCAGTTCGTCTACACCATGTTCACTTCCAAGAGTTGTTAAACCTATCTTTACTCTCTTACCAAAGGCACCGCTTTTAATAGAGTCAGCTATTTCATTAAACACTTCACCTATAAGACTTTTGATGTTTTCATTATCCATGATGTCACCCCCTACTTCTGAAGTAGATAAGAAGCAAAATCTTTCATAGCCTCTGCTACCATGTTCTTTACTTCTTCCTTTGAAACAGCTCCTACTTCTTCTACTTTTCCTGGATTTTTTTCAATAATGAATGAAACTCCATCAAATAGGTTAGTCATTCTCCCTAGGAAAAGACTTCCCTTACCAATGATCATAAGCCTTTTAAAATCTCCACTTAGAATTCTTTCTCTTCCAACGCCTATAAGTGGCACACCTGAAGGAATATGTCCTTGAGTTGGTGCAAATCCTGGGAATCCTGCCTTCTTTACGAATTCAGGAAGAGCAGTCCTTTCCAATTGACCTTTCTTTACAGCAAGGGCACCAATCATTTTATAATTAGCTGTTGGAACATCTCCAGCACCTGCTGGTTCTGTAGCTTCAGAGTTTTGCATTTCAGGACCATATGAGTCTATGTCAGTAAACTTAAGTCCAGCTCTCTCAAGTGGTGATGCAACTATTGCTTCCATAACTGCTTGTGGTGACGCACCAGCACTAATTGGATGCTTCCCTATAGCATCTGTTCTAATTATTGGGTTTATTCCATCATTTTCAGAAATAAGTACTGCAAATCCACCTATAACATCTTCAACTACAGGCATATTCTTCTTTACATGGTCCTTACCATTCATTCCAAGCTTTGCAGATGCACCTCCTGCAATAACCACTACGTTCTTGAAAATTCCTGATTGTACAAGTGATGCAGCATTAATTAATGAATGAGTTGGTGCTGCGCAGAAGCCTCTAATGTCACAGCCAGTTGCATTTTTAAATCCAACTATTTCACCTATGGATTTTGCAAAGTTGCCGCCACCTCTTTGGTTCATGTCCCCACATGCTTCCTCTGAACATTCAAAAATGTAGTCAACATCTTCTTTGTTTATTCCTAGTTTATCAACTAAATTTAACCCTGCAAGTATACCAGATGCCTTAACAACAAGATTTTCACACATAATATGTGCTGTTAGATTCTTGTCAAAATCATGAGCTCTTTTTATGCATCCAATCAATTTGTTATTCATGTAAAGAGGTTCAGCATGCTGTTCATTTACAGCTTTTTCAACTTCCACTGCTTCGCTGCCTTCTCCAAGTCTTGCTGTTAGTTCCTTTAGTAGTGGATGAGCTTCAAATTTTACTTTTATACCATTCAAGAATTCCTTTTCTAACAATACAACCTCAAATGCATCTGCAACCCTCATAAGTCCATAAAACTCGTCCTGTGGCATTATTTCGCCATATTTTCCGAATCTTGAAGCAATTTCAAACTTCTTCTCAAACCATGGCTTTGGCATTTCTCTAAGTTCTTCTGGATCCATATTACCAATATATGCTTGGTTAACTGGATAACTAACCACATCTTCATATTTTCTTATATGTTCAGGTAATTTCTTTAAATATTCTGATTCAGGATTAGTTTCCCTTTCAAGTGTCTGAGTTGTACCATTGTGTATTAACATATCTGGAGCACTAACAAGAATATAGCTTGCTCCCTTTATTACTGGAAACATATTTACACCTCCGTGAATATTATGTGTATATGCAATTATAATGTAGTGGCCGTTGCCCACAGCGGCATGGGGTATTGACAATTTTTTATATGCCAGCTATTAAGTTATGTATTTCCTGTCCATAAATGCTATGTCGCTGTTGGAACAGGGACCACTACAGTAATATCTATATAATCAATATAACTAAACAATGTCATTCCAAAATTAAAGGGGTGGAGTTATCCACCCCTTTTGGGTAAAACTAATCTTCAAATACTGTTTGATCCTCAACGGGAGTTTCAAGTGCTCTAAGAGCTTTTTCAACAAGCTTTCTTCTTAGTGCCTTTTCATCAACTGGTGATAGAGTTGGATTCCCAAGTGGATGTGGAATAGCTATTGTTGGAACTATTCTGTTAGCTCCAACTGTCTTTGATATAGGAACTATTGTACACATATGAACTATTGGAAGTCCTGCTCTTTCAATTTCCTTTAACATAGATGCACCGCATCTTGTACAGGTACCTCAAGTGGATGTGAGTATAACTGCCTGAACTCCATCCTCAAGCAACCTCTTCGCAATTTCCTGTCCATACTTTTTAGAACTTGCAACAGCTGTTCCATTTCCAACAGTTGTATAGAAATATTTATGTAGGCTTCCGATTTTGCCTTCCTTTTCTAAATCCCTCAAAACGTCAACTGGAAGTACTCTGTCTGAATCCTTATTAGCATAAGTTGGGTCATATCCACCATGTGCTGTTTCAAAAGTCTCTTCTGTTAGATCAAATACTCCTTCAATGTCATACTCTCCAAATCTTTGAGCATTTGAAGCTTCAATGTGATCTGGGTTACCCTTTGGCACAATACCACCTGATGTAACAAGAGCTATCTTAATCTTCGAAACATCTGCAACTGGTGCTGCAGGTGCTACTCTGTCAAAATCAGGCATCTTGAACTCAGTAACAAAAGCTTCTCCCTTTAGTTTCTTAACAAGCATATCAACTGCTCTTTTTGAGCCTCGATCCGATAAAAAGAAGTTCTTTCTTATTCCTCTTTCTAGATATCCTTCTTCTGCAGGAGAGCCCATTGCTTCACCATTAACAAGTTTTAATGCCATTTTAGCCATAAGTGGTGCTGCATCTCTCATACCTGCAGCATTGTTCTTTGTTGAAACTATATATAGTTCCTTCTTGAACATATCTGCTCCTGGATTTTCAATATACATACCAGTTAATACAGGGATGTTAAGTACATCTTGAACTTCCTTTGCAATTGTACCGCAGGCTACACCATATCTTCCTGCATTAAATGCTGGTCCTGCAATAAATAAATCTGGGTTGTATTTCTTAACCATATCAAGTACTGCTTTTTTAGCTTCAGTTTCATGTTCAGCAAAGTATGAGTCTCCACAGATTATTGTTCCAACTATCTCTGCTTCACCCTTAAATGCCCCCTTTAGGGCAGCTCCAGGTCCTACTATGCCATCTCTAGACTCTGGTGGAATATTTGCCTTCTCTTCTCCACCAATTTGGCCGAAAAATTGGTTTATATAATGAACTACACGTATCATTTGCTAAATTCCCTCCTATCGGTGGATTAATCCTTAAATTGTGTATACTGTTCTCTCATGCTTCCAACTTCTTGCTTAATTGCGTCAACATCAAGAACCATTTCCATCATTCCACATTGTTCTTCATAAACATCTGCATTATATTCAGCTTTCAATTCATCTTCTATTGCATGATATACTCTAAGTCCCAAAGATACTCCTGCTAGTGGCCCAGCATAGGTTGGGTCTCCTGCTGTAACTGTTTCAGCTGAAAGTCCTGCCGATTCAGCCTCTGCTGTACCTATAATAACAACTACATTTTCTGCACCTAATTTTTCTGCTGTTTCTTTAACTCTTTTTTGGATCTCCAGATCCATTGCACCTGCAGCCGTTCAAACGAAGCATTCTGTTGATGCGAATACTACCTCAGCTCCAGCACTTTCAGCACAAGCTTGAATAGCTGGACCTGGTATACCGTCTCTATCTCCAATTGCAATAACTTTTTTTCCCTTTAATATCATAAAATTTACCTCCTTAAAATTAAAATGCTTTAGCTGTTAGCGTGTTGTAGCCAACCTCACTGGTAGCTCCAGTAATTACTTGTATTTCAGCTTCAATTGATCCATCCTCTCGAAGTGAACCGGCAAATCCTCCGGCAATTATATTAGCTACTTCTGGATGACCAATTACTTTTTTCATTGGTTGTAATATTACCATTTCATTAGCATTACCACCTGTCACAACCGCATCTGCATTTGGAGTTGAATCAGCAAGTGATTGTGAAGCTCCATCACGTCCTGCATATTCATCTGTAACAAGTACAGTCTTAATTCCTTTTTCATATATCTTATTGCAATTCATAACCAAATCAGCATCTGGATTACCAAAGCCTTCTTCAGATATTATAACTGCATCTGCTCCAAGGAACTCAACAAGCTTTGCAGTCATGTTTGAGGATCTTTCCTTATCTGCAAGATATACGTTTTCATTAGTGATTACACATCCTAGGAAGTTGTAATCCTTTCCATGTCTATCATATAGGTCAGTAATTATTGGTTGGTTCATATGAACATAGGTTGGGTTTTTATCGCAAGCTGAAACACAGTTCCCGCTTACAACAGCTCCATCAAATACTTCTGTAGGGTATATAAATGTTGGGATTATCTTTTTACCATCAACTCCATATACATATGTGTCATGCAATAACCCCTGAGTTTGAATCATGTAAACATAAATAACCTTTGGAAGGTCTGGATACTGCTTAACCTGCTCAAGCAATGGTAATGTTTCATAGGTCTTAACTTCGTCTGGAGTTATGTTCTTTCCAGCTTTTCCAAGATAAACTGCTGCATTGTAACCAATCATTCT
>JBEQBT010000169.1:0-7404 GCA_041639705.1 Clostridiaceae bacterium
GGTGTGAGAAATTATTGTCATAGTAGACCCAATACCATATGTACAACCCATATATCCCATTTTTACCCTCAGGGAGCAAACCTCTATTTCATATTTATAGCTAAAATAAACAAGATAGATGAATATTTTGATTACCAGTATGGAATTCTTGATAACATACAAAAATATGGTGCTGCAATGAGTCATCATCATGGAATAGGCAAAATGACAGCCCCCTGGCTTGAAGACCAAATAGGCAAAAATCAGATGGAGGTTATAAGAACCCTAAAAAACCACTTTGACCCCGATAACATTATGAACCCCGGCGGAACATTAGGTTTAGACTTGCCAGAGAATGGAAAAAGAATTAAAAAGCATTAGGCTAAGGTGTCACATTTGTGTGGTAATGGGTCGTAGTGGGGAACAGTGTTCACCACTACATTGAGAATAACGTGCACTGTAGTGGCCGATGCCCACATCGGCATGTTATTTTCGGCATATGGGATTCCCACAATTGATGTAGGTATCGCCTACCACGTTAATGACCTGTCGATGTGGGCATCGACCACTACTGCTCTATCATGTTTCACTTTAATTGTTACGCATTCTTCCTATTTTATAATATATCTACTTTCCATTTAAAACTGTTTTATTAAAAAACTTTCTAAATCCCTCTGTAATCTTCTTTTCATTCTTACCCTCTTCTGTCATATCCATAAAATACTTACCAGTATCTAAATCCAAAGAGATTGAATCCATTGGGAATCCTGGCTTTCTTATATTGTGAGGCTTCGAGGTTATTAAAAATATGAATTAACTTGATTAGTATAAGATAAAATTATCAGTGCAGTTATGACTTTTTATGGTATAATATGTAATAGTTAATCAAAATTGTATTATAAAATATGTGCCAACTATAGTAAGCATTACCGACATTACATATCAGCTACACCTATTCTTTTGTTCATATAGACGACGCATATTTGCCTATAATGCCTTGGTTAAGCGATACCTCAATATCGGGGGAGGACTCTGGGGTAAATTATTTATGAGCGATAGAGATAATATCTACCATAAAACAATGAGTTTATAAAAGAATGGAAGGTAAAATAGAAAATATGATTCATAAAAAATATATATAATAGGATCAGTTGCAAGTGGAAAAACCGCAATGGAAAAAAATTATCAAATCTATACAATATTCCATGGCATGAATTGGATAATGTGGTTCATATAAGATTGCGAAGTGGTAATGTGAGAAGGTCATCAGAAGAAAGAGATTATGAGTTCAACTAGATTATGAACTGTGAAAGATGGATTATTGAAGGTGTTTTTCGGGAATGTTTTAATGAAGGTTTTGACAAAGCAGATAAGATTATTTTACTAAATACACCACCTTATAAAAGAAAATGTCGTATTGCAAAGCGTTGGCTTTGTCAAAAGTTTAAAATAGAAAAATCTAATTATAGGCCAACATTAAAAATGCTTTTACTTATGTACAAATGGAGTAAAGGGTTTGAAAAATCAAAAGGTAACATTTTCAAAATACTTGAACCGTACAAGAAAAAGGTAATTATATTAAACGATAACACAGATATGGCGATAAGTGAAAATAAGGGTTAACCAAATAAGAAAAGATAAGCAGTTGAGACATCACTTAACAAAGTATGCCCATTCGTGCTGGCCGGGTCATTTCTCTTAAGCAAACCAGCACACATACCTTCACCTCGTAAACGAGCTCAGGCACGTCGGGCATATAGAGCCGTTATCTGTCATCCCTACGAAGTTTATTAAGAAAGTAAGAAGACTTTTTGTTTTATTATACAATTATAGCGAAATAATTTAAAAGGTTAGGGGACCTAATTATGAAAGCTGTTCTTGTTTCTATTGATGGAACAATATGTGATACTAGACACCGACATCATTTGTATGGCTCTTTTGATTTCTATAAGAAAGAAGAAGTTCTTAAAGATTTTGCTACTCCAGATAGTGTTCAATGTCTAAATGAACTTTGGCAGAAATATAAAATTATATATATAGGCGCACGTCCCAATTCATTTGTAAAAATTACGGAAGAATGGCTTAGTAAATCTGGATTTCCACAAGGAGAAATCTATTTAGCTGAAAATCAAAAGGAAAGAAGAGAAATGATAAAAAATATTCAAAATAAATATGATTTTGTAGCTGGGATTGGGGACAGATGGGATGATAATGAATTACATTTGGAAATAGGTTGTTTAAGTATTATAGTGAAAGAATTTGATGGGAATTGGAATACAGTTCGCAAATATTTACTTAATCAGTAAATATTTAGGAAGACATAAAAGCTATTATTATTGGTCTGTGGAGCATGTATATGCAAACAGAGAAGTAGATATACGGAGTTATTAAATGCGAGACACAATATTTTTATATAGTAGATGAGGATGTTAAGCTTTTTAGATTGCAGTAATTAATGATTTTACACGCGGGGACTTCCACTAACAAAGGTTTGCAGCCCATTGTGAATCCAAGAAGTCAAACTCTAGGTTCGCCTGCAAGCCGAGAAGATAAAATCCCTAAGCAGGTAAAGAAAAAATGATAAAAATTAAAAAGTTTTTAAGATCTTATAATATTGGAAAGCAAAGATTTTTTGAAAAGATAGATATTTTAAGTATAGAAATGAAGTATAAAATTTATAAAATTTGAAGTTTATTTAATAAAGGGAGATTGTGATGATGAAAGATATTTATGAAGAATGTCCTATATACAAAAACAAACTTATTACATTAAGGCAAACGACCATTGAGGATGCCCAAGAATTATTAATGTGTTATTCTGATGAAAAAGCAGTACCATTTTTTAATTCTGATAATTGCCATGGAGATGATTTCCACTATACAACAATTGAAAGAATGAAACAAGCAATTGATTTTTGGGATTTTTCTTATAAAAACAAATATTTTGTAAGATGGACAGTAATTTTGAACAACACAAATGAAAAGGTAGGTTCAATTGAAATGTTTCATAGAATTGCAGATGATGAATTTAATCACTATGGCATATTACGAGTTGATTTACAAAGCGATTACGAAACACAACCAGTTATTGATGATATTTCAGAAATTGTTAATGAAAATTTTTATAAAGCATTTGATGTTAAAGCTATTCTTACAAAAGCAATTCCAGAGGCAGCTGAACGAATTACCTCAATAGTACAAAAAGGATATCAACCAATTAACAGGAGACTTATGACATATGATGACTATTTTATAAAATGGGAGGGTTAGTAATGTTGAATGGGTGAGGTAGGCAGTTTAATATAGAAAGAAATTTAAGGGTGATACAATGGTATTAAATATTGAGGAAATATTGAATAAAATAATAATGGAGCATCGTAAACTATTAAAAAACAACCTTATAGGCATATACCTTCATGGTTCTCTAGTTATGAGGTGTTTTAACGAAAATCTAAGTGATATTGATTACATTGTAGTTGTAAAGGAGAAGATCCCTTTTGAAATTAAAAGAAGGATAATTGATTTATTAATAGCTTTATTCCAGTATGCACCAAAAAAAGGCATTGAAATGAGTATTGTACTTGAAAAGGATGTTAAAAATTTTGTTTATCCAACACCATTTGAACTGCATTATTCCAAAGATCACGATGAAAGATATGCAAATGATGCAAACTATATATGTGGTGACTCTGTTGATAAGGATTTGGCTGCACATATAACAGTTATAAATCATAGAGGAGTTTGTTTGTATGGAAAACCAATAAATGAGGTATTTGGTGAAGTTCCTGAAGGATATTATTTAGACTCAATTATATATGATATCGAAAATGCTCAGAGGGAAATATTAAATAATCCCGTTTATTATGTACTTAATTTGTGTAGAGTTCTATACTATTTAAAAGAGAAGGTTGTTTCCTCTAAATATGAAGGCGGGGAATGGGCAAAGGAAATATTGCCCGGGAAATATTTTAATTTGGTTGATAGGGCAATAAATATATACAGGGGCATATTGAATAACAAAGAATGGAATGAAGAGGAGTTAATAAGTTTTGCAGAATATATGATTAAAGAAATAAATAACTGTTTTATAACTTAACTACACATAGTATTGATAATCTATATAAACCCTGTTTAAGATAAATGTTGAAAATGGAAGAGTAGAGGGAACAATGTTGACCGTTGTTATTAACGTTTGAGGCTACTTTTTTGACTATAATGCTTAAATGCGGGCGAACACTGTTCGCCCCTACAGAGTAAAATATGAAAGATGAAGATGAAAGATTAAAGATTAAAGATGAAAGAACAACAATATTCTTTAACATATCCTTTCATAAAAATTAAAGGATAGAGTAAAAAAATACTTTTATGAGGTTAATATATGACTATATATGAAGAAAAGGCATTAAATGAATTAAAAATCTGGCAAAGAAGTATGGAAAGAAAACCTTCCATTACAAACAAGCTATCCAAGGGAATGCAAAATAAGATGAATAGCTTGATTCCTGAAAAAGCACATTTAATAATTACAGAGGCAATTAAGGGTACTGTGAAAACAGTAATGTTTGGTTCTGAATTTATATCAGGGCATCCTCTTGATTTTGCACCACTTGAAGAAAGGGAAGGACTTGTAAGGGAAAAAATAGCATTTTATAAAAAAACTGCTGCTCTAAGCGGTGCAGGTACAGGAGCGGGAGGCTTTTTTCTTGGACTTGCTGATTTTCCAATTCTCTTGAGCTTGAAAATGAAGTTCTTGTTTGACACTTCATTATTATATGGATATGATGCTAGGAATTTCAAAGAAAGGTTGTTTATTCTCTATATTTTTCAATTAGCATTTTGTAGTGACCAGAGGAGAATCGAGATATACAACATAATGCTGGATTGGAATAATTATGTTAGAAGCCTTCCTGAAAGTATTGATACATTTGATTGGAGAACCTTTCAGCAGGAGTACAGGGATTATATTGATATTGCAAAAATGCTCCAACTGGTTCCAGTCATCGGTGCAGCTGTAGGTGCATATGCAAACTATAAGCTTATGAACAAGCTTGGGGATACAGCTATGAATGTGTACAGACTGAGGCTGTTTAGGTAGAAAGGTTTATATATCAAAAATGTTAATTTAGCTTAAGGTTCTTTAATTTAGTTAATTAAAAATTATTTCCCGGGAAATATCTGAAATGGTTGTAGGTACATTAAAATGGGGGCTGTCTCAAAATTACTAAAAAATAATAATTTGTGCTTGTCATTAAATGAAAGTCACTGGGGTAGCTGTGTCATCCTGAACGTAGTGAAGGAGCTTTCCTCAAGATATCCCTAAAATCCTTCACTACGTTCAGGATGACATGGATTATAACAGGTTAGTCTTTCATAACAATGACAATGCAAGCTAGTTAGCACAATTATTATGAGAAAAAAGTATTTTGAAACAACCCCTTTAATTCTGATTTTTAAATTCTATAAATATAGATTTTATATTAAACAATTTCTATAAACCATACGATAAATAAATTATAAATCTACTTTATAGAAATGGTGTGTTGTTTATGAAGGAAAGAAAACTTTTGATTTCAATTATTACTTTAAATTTAATAGTAATTTTAATTATAGGTTTTGGAGGACTTAAGTATTTAATGAGTCAAGGAGAGGCTCAGATTATTGCTGCAGACATCAACTCTAAAAAACAAACATTTGAGATAAAACAGGATGATTTTGTGGATGTTAGCAAGTATATACCTGATGTTGCGATTGAACTTAGATATGCTACTGATAATAATGTAACAAAAAAAGTGCTATATGAAGATAAAACTGCATACCTTAGAAAAGCCACTGCAGATAAGCTTAAGGAAGCAAATAATCAATTCAAAAAGCTGGGCTATAGGATTAAAATTTGGGATGCCTACAGGCCAACTGCCATACAAAAGGTTTTATGGAGCAGTGTAAGTGATAATAGATATATTGCAAATCCCAATGGTGGATCAGTTCATAACAGAGGTGCAGCAGTTGATATAACACTTGTGGATAAAAACGGTAGGGAAATTCCAATGCCTACAGATTTTGATGGATTTTCTAAACTAGCTGATAAGGATTATAGTGATGTGGATAAAGAGAAGGTAAAGAATGCAAAGCTACTTGAAAGCATTATGGTAAAATATGGATTTTTAAGTGTTTATTATGAGTGGTGGCATTTTAATGATGAGAATTGGAAGAGTTATGCTGTAGTTGACAAGGTTTTAGGCAATACTATTAATGCAGCATATGATAATACTCAAACAGACGGTTCTAAAATTTCTGGCGATGTTTCTATAGTTAGTGATCCTGATTTCATTGAGAAGATAAGAGCAGGAATCAATAATATGGATATTGAAAAAATAAAAATTGAATTTGAATATGAAATTGCAAAGCTTAAGAATATTTTCAGCGACTATAAAACGAATGAATAAAAATATATTAATAAGATAAATCAAACAGTATATTGTTCAAGAATATTACATTTTAGAGGCAGGTTTATGTGCATTCTGAGTTTTTATAAAGGGCAGAAGCAGGGCAACCTGCCACTACTGTATAAATTGTAATTTTTTTGTGCAATATATACACTCAAATTCTATGATTTTATGTGATATAATAGTTTTTATTATAAGGAGGGAAAAGTGAATGGATTCTGATATTACAAAATATATACTTGATTTACTTAAAGTTGATGCTAAGTATGTGTATATAATAAAGTATGCTTACATTATACTAAAGGTAATTATAATAATAATGCTTACAATAATTACGATAAGACTTGGAAGAGCCATAATTGAAAAATTTTTTAAAAAGCAAAAGACTTCACGATTTGGATTAAATGGAAGAAAAGCGGATACTCTAAGCGAATTACTAAAAAATATATTACGCTATGTAATCTACTTTATTGCAGTCATGTGGATATTTGAAGCTGTGGGATTTGATATAACCACTGTAATTGCTGTCACAAGTATTGCAGGAGTTGCAATAGGTTTTGGTGCTCAGAACCTGGTTAAGGATATAATAACTGGCTTTTTTATACTATTTGAGGACCAATTTGCAGTTGGTGATTATATTATAATTGAAGGAATGTCTGGTATTGTAGAAGTACTAGGTCTTAGGATAACAAAAATTCGTGATTTTTCTGGAGACCTACATATAATACCTAATGGAAGCATAACCAAGGTTACCAATAAGTCCAGGGGCAATATGAGAGCTCTTGTGGAGTTTCAAATAGCATACGAAGAGGACATTGACAATGCAATTAAGGTAATAAACAAGGTAAATGAAGAAATGAAAAAGGATTTTAAGCAAATTGTAGAAGGACCTGAGGTTATGGGTGTTACGAATTTAGGAGATTTTGGTGTTACTATAAGAGTTTTTGCAAAGACATTGCCTATGGAGCAGTGGAGTATAGAAG
>JBEQBT010000170.1:0-7391 GCA_041639705.1 Clostridiaceae bacterium
ATAGATTTAAATGAATCTAACCAATCCATAGATTTTTCAAACAAAACGCTGCCACTACCAGTATTACGATAACCCTCTTTTATAAAAAACTGTGAAAGACAACCTACATTATCATTTTTTACAGAATCAAAGTCGAAGAAGAAATCACATTCTAAAGTAGCAAAATCATTAGAATGTGTCTCCTTTGGTGAAATGTTGCTATACGCATATCCAACAATTTCATTATCATCTTTAGCTACCACTATATAGTTAGCTTTAGCACTATTGACAGATGGAATCATTCTAGTTTCAAAACACATGCCATCAAAGAATTCAGGATGTAAATATGCTTTAGCCTTTTGATATGCCATTAACTCATTGCACAAGTCCTTAATGCAAATAATATTATCTTGGGAAATAACTTCATAATGGATACTCATATTAATCTTCCTTTCATAGATGAGATTGTAAAACTTATTGTTTAATTTTGAATTCCGCTATAGTATATATTGGTTCTCCATTTGAATACAATGTCTTTACAATTCGATAATTACCATCATTTAATAGACCATAATTATACTTTATAGAAAATGTATCCTCACTATTATCCTTTGGTGATAACATATATGCTATATCATCCCATGCAACATTCTCTAATGTTGGAACCACATACCATAATCCATCAGCTTCCACTTCAAGATGCGGTTCTTTTCCATATGTATATACTTTGTCAGAAAGATTGTCATATATTAAAGTAATACTTTCTGTTTTTGTATTTATATTTTTTTCTTTTACTGACAGTGTTACTTCATTACTTTGCTGTGAAGTATCATAAGTAGATTTCTCTAACTTGCTGACATCCATTTCTTTAGTTGACTTACATGCTGTTAAAACACTAATTGATATTATTAACATAATGATGAATATAAATTTCTTCATAAATTACTCCTCCTTTTGTTTTGATTGTAATTATCTAATTTCTGTTCCACCCAATTTTCTCCGCTTTTCACTTGATTGACATAGTTTGGAATTTCATTTAGAGTTACTCCGCTTCTTGGGTCTTGAGGTGGTATATATGAAGTGACAAAAACCTGCCGAAGAATCATAGGTTTAATAACCCTTTTAATGCTAATATAATACTTTCTTCATTGTTCTCACAGTTTGAACATCCTATTGATATGCTAGGTTTTGTTTTCCCGTGAAAATCACTACCACAAGTTAAGAGTAATTTATGTTTTAAAGCAAATTCTTTATAAAATGACACTTGTTTTTCACTGTGATAACTACTATAAACTTCAATACCTCTAACACCACAAGCAATAATAGCTTCTAGTAAAGAGGTATTTTCTTTAAGGTTATTTCCGGGATGAGCCAAAACAGGTATCCCTCCATTTTCTTCTATAACTTTAATTGCTTCTTGCAGGCTTATAAATTTTACTTCAGCATATGCTGGCTTGCCCTGTGCACAATAATCCCAATAAAAATTAACATAAGGATTATCACTTCTTGAACCGTTTTGATAATAGGGTTGAAGCAGTGGGTTTATACGATCTTTATCTAATTCCATAGCTGCTTCAGCAATCATTTCACCAGTAACTATGCCATTCCTAGACAAGCTCCTAATAAGTTCATTTGAAAAATCTATTCCTATTTTACGAATCAATTCTATACGCTTCTTAGAAGCAGTTTGTTCTTGCAGCATAATATTTTCTTGGATTTCATTAAATATCGGACTATGATAGTCTATCCCATAGCCTAATACATGCAGGTTAACACTATCAAAAGTACAATCTAACTCTATTGCTGGAATTATTTCAATATCTTTACCCTTACAATACACTTTTGCTTCATCTATTGCTTTTACACAATTATGGTCTGCAATAGAAAAATACTTTATTTTTCTATCTATGCATAGACTAACTAATGTTTTGGGTTCAAACTCTCCATCATCACTGTAATAAGAATGCATATGTAAATCTATATAGCTCATTTTTGACCTCCATTCAATCAAATAATAAAAACATCTTTGCAAATAGCATTATTTAGAACTCAAAATAGTAAGTTTTCAAACTAGATTGATAAAGGCTTATTTCGTTCCATACGATATAAGTGTACCAAACTTTTACTATAATGACTTTCCATATTCTTCTGCTTTCACAAGTGTGTCCGTTGCTTCAATATCACCTTTTTCATTAATCTTTGGTACTGCCAGCACCCCTTTGTCATCCCACTTCATATAGTGAGCAATTTTTCTATAGGTTGCTATTATCCCGTCGAATATTTTCATACCCTCATCTGCCATCCTGTCACTATTTCCATCCCTTCTTGATCTTCCAGTGGATACCAATATATTTTTCTTTCCACCCTGTTTACCTCCCAATACTATTGTAGTATCTTTATCTTTTATAATATATATGTCTAGCAAAGAATTTAACCTATGCACAAGAAGTCCCCTATGCTCTTAGGTAGGGGATGAATTGGTGCCACTTGAGGAATACCTAAACTTGTGCTATCCTAAATATATGATATTTCTTTGATAACTAGATATATAAGGTTGCATGGAGAAACCGTCAAATTCTGAATGCGATAACCAAGCGAGGAGTTTGTTCCTTCCATGCGTAAAATATCTAAGGTAATAAAGAACCCGTACAACGGCATCTAGGGCAGGGACTGCCCGAAGTCACGCTTGGGGAGACTGAGGTTACGAAGTCGTGGAGCCAAGAAGCCCCCACTTCTAAAGTGGCGGGTAGTTCACTAGAGTATATATCTGAAATTAAATATCGATGTCATTAGTCCTTTGTTTTGTGCAACTATATCTTTCCAATAACTTATTTACTATCAATTGATGATGACCTATTAAAGGACAAGTTAGTGGGTATGAAAAACGAATTCTTTAAAAATATTGAACAGAAAATAATGTCTGAATGCGTTCAGGAAAAAATAAATCTATTACCTGAAAATTATCGCCCTGCCTTGTTCCTTGATATGCAAGGATACAGTAATCAGGAAATAGCAAATATTCTTAATTGTACTTTAGAGAATACGAAAATTCGACTCCACAGAGCAAAAAAAAGATGAAGGAAATCTTGGGTAATGACTGCAACTTTTATTATGATGAAAGAAATGTTTTATGCTGTCAGCCAAAAGAATACCTCAAGTGAGCTAAAATTAAACCTGTTTATTGACAGGTTATTTTTTTTGCAAAAAAGTGTATCTTATTATTTACCATATTCGTCAAGTAAACAATAAGAAAAAAGGAGGTTCTAGGCAGCTGCAGAATATAATAACAAAATATAACATAGGAATACATATTACATGTATAAATTTTGGATAATTTAGGTATGCTTATTAATATGAGGTGATATTGATGGTCAAAATGATAAGTATATCTGAAGTTAGTAAATTGACTGGCGTAACAGTGAAAACCCTAAAAATATGGGACAATGAAAACAAATTTAAGTGTGCCTATAAAACTGTAGGAGGACATAGAAGATATGTGTTTGAGGAAGTTGAAAAATTTATAGGATCAAACATTAGAAATTCTAATGAAAATGGAAAAAATGTTTTTGTTTATTGCCGTGTCTCAACAAAAAAACAACAGGTCGCAGGAAATCTAGAAAGACAAAAGGAACGCCTGATTAATTATTGTAAGGAAAAACAATATCATATTGTAGACATATTTGAAGAAACATCTTCTGGACTTAATGATAATCGAAGACAATTAGCCAAAATGTTTAAAAGACTTAAGGAAGTAGAATCAATTGTTATTGAATATCCTGATAGATTAGCACGATTCGGATATAATTACTTAAAGGAATTTGCTGAAACCTTTAATGTTGATATTGAAACAATTGAACAAAGAAAAAAGTTAGAACCCAATGAAGAAATGGTTCAGGATTTAATTAGTATTGTTACATGCTTTTCTGCAAGACTTTATGGTGCCCGTGGCGGAAGAAAACTTAAGGGTACTATTAAAGAATTGGAAAAGGAAAGAGGTACAGCTTGTGAAACAACATATATAGAATAATGTTAATATTATTATTTTTTGAGGAACCTTTTTTTAGGTTCCTCAAATTTGTAATTTACTAATATTATGTATTACCACATTTATATATTGCATGTTTTTATTGTATGGCTTTTAATCTTTTTATGAATAAATTAACTTTTATTCCATATAGTATTTAGTTATTTATACGAAAGTATAACCTCTGATGGAAATAACATTTGCTGATAATATTCTCTTCCCTCTACATTAAAACCATGCTGCTCTAATTTTTCAATCAATTTAACTCCACGACATCCACCCATAGCCTTGGGATTAAGCTTATATATCCCTTCATATATTTTACTTCCAAACCCTTCACCTTCAGTCATATTAACCAAAATCAGTTTTCCTTTGTTTTTTAAAACCCTCTTGAATTCATCTATAATCTTATCCATATCCTTAAAAGGTATGAGGTCAAACATATAATTATTAATTAATATATCAACTGATTCCTTCTCTAATTCCAGATTAAAGGCACTCCCCATTTTCAAAGTATAGTTAGCTCCTGAAAGTGTTTCCAGACGCTTTTTTGCTTTCCCAAGCATTCCTTCAGATATATCTATACCTATATTAGTACCATTAGGATTTCTTTTAACTATTTCATAAAAGGCTAATCCTGTTCCAACCGCAACCTCTAAAATGCTTTGTCCATCTTCAATAGCAGCAAGTTCAAGGGCACGATGCCTGGCTTTGGATTCAGTCAATTTACCCCAAATATCATAAATAGGTGCAATTTTATCATAAACGCCTCCAATTATATTTTGAGAAACTCTGGCATCCTGAAAGCCTTTATGCTTTTCAAGATTATTTCTTTTCATAAATTTACCTCCTTATATCAATTTGATATGTTTATACCTATCAACGTATTAAATAAAAAAATTAACAGCATCCTTTTAGCAAATTTACTAATGCTTCTAAAGTATCAACAACATGTTCCTTATTAAAGGAATAATATACCTCTTTTCCCTCCTTTCTTGACGTAAGCAACTTTGCTCTTTTCATTAAGTTTAAATGGTGGGATACTGTAGGCCTGCTTATTTCAAAATGTTTAGCAATTTCATTGACACAATACTCCTTATTGCTTTGAAATAACATCAAAATTTGTTGACGAGTATGGTCATTTAATGCATTAAGCAGTTCTAGAATAAGTTCAAAATCAAAATTTTTATTTTCAATATGTTTAATCATATCTACATGTTAAATGATTATCATATATATGTCAATAGTTTTCATGCTAAGTATCTACTATTGAGTTGCTAATTACTAGGGATATGCAGCATTTGCAAATTGCTGGCACTTTACTCTTTCCAATCATCCTTGGTTATTGTCTGCTAGGTATGTTTATATGGTGGATGGTATATCGAAGTACTCTTAGAAAAGAAGGGTTTAATCTGGTTACTGGACCTGACATTGTATATTGGGTTTTAGCACTTACTACAATTTTTATGGCTGGTGCCTATGGGATTCCTCAAGTCCTTCGATATATAGTTGTGGCAAACCTGACAGCATTGCTATTAGTATGGTTCTTCAACTGTCTATACTTGAAAAACATTGCTAAGAAATTGAATTCCAGCTTGGAATATTATAGACGGACTTTAGTGGAGGATCTGTCAAAGAAACCTCAGACAGAAGATATATTTATAGAGGAAATCGAAAATTATTGTAAAAAGAATCACCTTGCTTTGGAAATCCTTGAGTATGGAATCACCTTTTAAACCTTTTTCTAATTCAGGCATTTCTTCTTGGGGCACTAATCCTGCTAAAGGGGATGAATTCATAAATTACATAAGCAGGAGCCCGTCTAAATCTAGAATTTTAATTTTTCTATGTGCCAATTGTTTGATGTACCCTCCATCTTCAAGATCCGTCAACTTCCTGCTAAGGGTTTCAGGAGTAGTTCCTAAATAAGAAGCCAAATCCTGCTTACTCATTGGTAAAACAAATTCCATTGACTCTGTTTTACTATCAATACACTCAGCCAGGAAAAGGGCTATTCGGGTTTCAACCTTTTCGGTGGAAACCCGGGTTGTTTGTTTTTCCGAGTTCTCTAGTCTGCTGGAAAATTCCGATAAAATTTTTAAGGATATTGAAGGAAATTTCATTAAAAATTCCTGTAAGTCTGAACGATTAATCATACAAACTTCTGTTTCTTCCATGGCTTCTGCATAGGATTCATGAATGGATTCTCGAAATAAGGCTAATTCCCCTGTAAATTCACCAGGATTCAAAATTCTCACTAATTGTTCCTTCCCTGATTCAGATAAACGGTAAATTTTAATTCTACCCCTGCTTATAATATAGAGGGAATCAGACTGATCCCCGGGACTGTAAACCATTTCACCTCTTTTGTAATGTCCAGGTTTTACAGTTCCCATGATTTCCTCCATCTGATCATCTTCCAGATGATTGAAAATCGGGACCAAAGAAACACAGGACTTGTGTGATACATATACATGGTCATGACCTTTTCTATCCATTTTACCTCTCCTTGCTTTGGTTTATATTAATTTCATACATTCTGGTACAATTATATGCCTGCACCTCTTCTTTTACTTCTAAATCGAATCAATCTCATGGCATTGAGTATAACTATTAACACGCTGGCTTCATGTATAAACATACCAGATGCCAGATTAACATTTTCCGATAAAACTCCGGCTAACAGGGTAAACACAATAGCAACTGCAAAGAAGGTATTTTCTTTCATATTTCGAATGGTTTTTTTTGCAAGTGAATAGGCATGGGAAAACTGCATTAATTTATCGGCCATCAGCACTACATCAGCTGTTTCCATTGATACATCTGTACCTCCCTCACCCATTGCCAAACCTATATCAGCCGTAGCAATTGCCGGAGCGTCGTTAATTCCATCTCCTGCCATAGCAACTACATGTCCTTCCATTTTCAGCTTTTTAACAAATTCCACTTTGTTTTCGGGTAGTAATTCTGCATGAAATTCATCTAGCGCAAGCTTATTTGCCACCAGCTCAGCCGTATGCTTATTATCCCCCGTCAGCATAACCATTTTCTTAATTCCATTCCTTCTCATTTCGGCTAAAGCCTCCTGGGCATCCTCTCGAATTTGATCGGCTATTGAGAATATGCCTGCAACTTTACCGTCTACTGCTGCAAATATTGCTGTGTTTCCTGATTTTTCTCTATTTATTGCATATTCCAAGGCTTCATTAGATACTATTATATTTTCAGCATTCATTAATTTCCTGTTACCAATTGCAAGAATGTGGTCATCAACTTTAGCACGTATTCCATTACCCTTGATTACTTCGCCATTAACCTGCTGGCCACTTATATTCAATTTTCTCGACTTCGCTTCCTTTACAATTGTTTGACCAAGATGGTGTTCCGA
>JBEQBT010000171.1:0-7337 GCA_041639705.1 Clostridiaceae bacterium
AGAAAAGAGAGTGACTTTGAGGTATCAGATAAGATTAATCTATATGTTCAGGGTAATAACATGCTTGAGAATATAGTTAGAAAGTTCAGTGATTATATTCAAAAGGACACTCTTACTGTTAAAATTGTATATGATGAAATGAGAGAATACACAGAATGTAATATCAACGGAGAGAAATTTAATATTGCTGTTGAAGTAGTAAAATAAATAAAAGGTGACTGACGTTTAGGCGTCAGTCACCTTTTATTGTAATCTTATTAAACTTTGTGAATAAATTGGATTGTATTGTGTAAACCTAGAAGCATACCTAATTTTATTACTGTTGTGGATTATAATGGTGAAATAACATAAAAATAAAAAAAAATGATAAAATATTTAGTTTTTTGATAAAATTATTGGTTTTTTACTTTATTTTGGGTATAATTTTTTCAATTTTGAAGAAATTAATATTATAAATCTGTTTACATAGTAAATTTTGGTTGATAAGGAGGGATATTAATGAAAGCAACTGGTATAGTAAGAAGAATTGATGACCTTGGAAGAGTTGTTATCCCAAAAGAGATTAGACGCACACTGAGAATTAGAGAAGGTGACCCTCTTGAGATATTTACAGACAGAGAGGGTGGGGTAATACTTAAAAAATACTCACCTATTGGAGAACTAGGTGATTTTGCAAGAGAATATGCAGAAGCTCTCCAGCAGTCTATAGGCAAATCTATACTAATTTGTGACAAAGACACTATAATAGCTGCAGCAGGCATTACCAAAAAGGAATACATGGAAAAGAGAATTAGCGAGGACATAGAGAGGGTGATGACTGAAAGAAAGAGTGTTATGCATAATGGTAAGGAAGGCGGAAAGGGTTATGCAATTACAAGTGATGAAGAGGATGGAACAGCATATTCAGCACAGGTAATTGCTCCAATTATTGCAGAAGGGGATGCCATAGGTGCAGTTGTAATTATGTCCAAGGAAGCAAATGTTTCTATGGGTGAACTAGAGAAAAAGCTATCTGAAACTGCAGCATCATTCCTAGGTAAACAAATGGAACAATAGAAAAGCAGCCAAGTGCTGCTTTTCCTTTTTTATATTTTTGTACTGCATATAATGTTAATTATCTTAATATCTTTTATATGTAAGAGATGTTAGGAGGCATTATAATGCAAAAAAAGAGCATGGTAAAGGGAGCACTAATACTTGCTATTTCTGGAATGCTTGCAAAATTTCTGGGTTTCTTTTTTAGGATACCACTTATATATATGATAGGAGAGGAAGGAATAGGCTTATATCAGCTTACGTACCCTTTGTACACGTTTTTGCTAGCTTTAGCATCTGGAATACCTACAGCCATATCAAAAATGATTTCAGAGCGAATGGCGGTGAATAAATCAAGAGAAGCTTTTAGGGTGTTTAGAGTTGCTTTGTTTACATTGGCTGTATTTGGTGGAGCATCATCATTATTTATCATTGTTTTTTCGAGTAAAATAATAAAAATATTTGAATGGAATAGGGATGTTTACTATTCTCTAATTGGAATTGCACTTGCCCCTTTTTTTACATCCATATTGTCAGCATATAGGGGATACTTTCAGGGTTTTCAGTATATGACTCCACCAGCAGTATCACAGGTTTTAGAGCAAATAACTAGAGTTGTTGTTGGGGTAAGCCTAGCATCACTTCTGCTAACCCAGGGTATTCATGTGGCAGCAGGAGGAGCTTCCTTTGGTGCAGTTGCTGGAGCAATTATTGGATTACTATTTCTAATCTACTTTTTTTCGAAAAATAAGCTCACATATCCAAAAAATCAAGAGAGTGCATCGACCTATAGTATTTTTAAACAAATCATAAAAACCGCAGTACCCATATCCATAGGTCATGCAATAGGCTCAATAATGGCTTTGATTGACTCAATGTTGGTTCCGGGCTTACTTAGATCAGCTGGGTATAACTATCAAATGGCTACAATACTTTATGGTCAACTTACTGGTAAGGCATTTGTATTAATAAATGTTCCACTTACTTTATCTGTTGCTATCGCTCAATGCATTGTACCTGCAATCTCTGAGTCCTATGCATTGAATAATATAAAAAAACTGAAAAGAAATGTCTTTGCCGCGTTTAAGCTGGCAATGATACTTGCACTTCCCTGCTGTGCAGGTTTGTATATTTTAGCTAAACCCATACTGACATTTGTATTTCAGGGTATGAATGATGGTTGGCAGCTTATGCAAATACTATCATTTGCAGCATTCTTTATAATAATAGCACAGACAGCAACTGGAATATTAAATGGTATAGGTAAGACAGTTTTACCTGTAGTTGCTATGCTTGTTGGAAGTATATTAAAGGTTTTGATAAGCATTGTATTTATTCCAATACCAAGGTTTAATATATCAGCAGCAGCATATGGAACGCTCTTTGCCTATGGTGTTGTAGCGTTGATTGATGTGGCAATGGTAATAAAATATCTCAAAATTAAAATTAATATTAAAGAAGTAGTCATTTTACCTATAATATGTACCATTGTGATGATATTTTCAGTTGTGATTATTTACGTGAATATGTATAATTTAACTAGTAAAAACAGCATAGCTGTATTAATTTCCATAACTTTAGGAGCCATTATATACTTTATTATGCTTTTGATTACAAAAACCATGACCATAAAGGATATAAGAGAAATACTTAAGAAAAGATAACAAAGAGGTGATACAAATGATAAGAATAATAGGTCTTGGTCCAGGTTCAGAGGACGATTTGACTATTAAGAGTTTAAATATTATGAAATCAGCCAATACTCTATATTTAAGAACAGAAAAACACCCTAATGTGGAGTATATAAAAAACTTAGGGATTAATTTTCAAACTTTTGATTGTTTTTATGAAAAAGGGGAAAAATTTGAAGAGGTATATGATAAAATAGCAGCTGAGATTATGAAGCATGATGATGTGGTTTATGCTGTGCCTGGTCATCCACTAGTAGCTGAAAAATCTGTTCAACTTATTATTGAGCAAGCAAAGAAAAAGGGAACTGAAATTGAAATAGTATCAGCTATAAGTTTTATTGATGCAGTGATTAATGCACTTAAAATTGATCCGGTTGAAGGGTTTAAAATAATTGATGGACTTCAACTAGATATGCAAGTACCTGATATAGATGTGGGTAACCTTGTAACCCAAGTTTATAGTAAATTTGTTGCTGCAAATATAAAGATAAAGCTTATGGAACATTATGATGATGAGCATGAAGTATATTTAATTAGAGCTGCTGGAGTTCCAGGGATCGAGAGAATTCAGATTATGTCTTTGTATGAGATTGACAGAGTTGATTGGGTGGACTACTTAACAAGTCTCTATATTCCCCCTGTAAAGAATAAAAAAAGGTATAATTTTAATGACCTTTTAAATGTGATGGATAGGTTAAGAAGTGAGGAAGGCTGTCCCTGGGATAGGGAACAAAATCACGAAACCTTGAAAAAATATCTAATTGAAGAAAGCTATGAAGTTGTTGATGCTATTGATAAGGATAATATGGAAGGTCTATCTGAGGAGTTAGGCGATGTACTTTTTCAGGTAGTATTTCACAGCCAAATTGGGAAAGAATTTGGGGAATTTGATATTAGGGATGTTATTCATGGTGTAACAAATAAAATGATAACCAGACATTCACATGTTTTTGGTGAGGATAAATGTGAAACTAGTGCTGATGTTTTATTAACCTGGGATAAGAATAAGAAAAAAGAAAAAAATATCGATTCTTATACTGAAGATTTAAAATCAATCCCAAGATCATTGCCTGCACTTATAAGAAGCTATAAGCTTCAAGAAAATGCAGCTAAAATAGGCTTTGACTGGGAGGATGTAGAAGGCCCAATTTCTAAGGTTCATGAAGAACTAAATGAATTTCTAGAGGTATACAAATCACAAGAATATGATAAAATAATAGAAGAAATGGGAGATTTACTTTTCTCCATTGTAAATGTGTGTAAGTTCATGAAAATTGATCCTGAACTCGCCCTGACCGGTACAATTAATAAATTTATTGAAAGATTTGAATATATGGAGAAAGAAAGTGCAAAAATTGGGAAAAATTTTGATAAAATGACATTGACAGAAATGGATATGCTGTGGAATAATGCTAAATGTAAGTAGTTTTTATATTTTTGAGAAAAAATCTTGCTAAAAAGAAGGATTTTTCAAAATTATGAAGAATAAACTACTGTAATCTACTATTTGATAACAAAGGGAGGGAAAAATATGAATAAAGCAGATCTTATTACATCAATGGCTGAGAAAAGTGGTTTAACTAAAAAGGATGCTGAAAAGGCTCTCAAATCATTTATTGAAAGTGTAGATGAGGCTTTGGCTAACAGTGATAAAGTTCAACTTGTTGGATTTGGTACTTTCGAAGTTAAAGCCCGTGCAGAAAGAAAGGGTAGAAACCCTAAGACTTTAGAAGAAATAACTATACCTGCTTCAAAGGTTCCAGCTTTCAAAGCAGGAAAAGAGTTAAAGGAAAAGGTTAACAAGTAAAAAAAAAAATCAGGTCTTGTACCTGATTTTTTTTAAATTTTTTATGATCTCCTTTTATTTGGATTTTGCTTTATGAAAGTTGCATTTGTTGTCATTCAGAACATTGACAGCAATACGAAAATTAATGTCAGACTCTGTCATTCTGAACGTAGTGAAGAATCTTTTCCCAAGATGCTTACAAGATCCTTCACTACGTTCAGGATGACATGGGGGCGTTTCATATTAACTCACACGCTGGCTCGCCAGCACAAAATATGATGAAACAAAGAGCGTTTCATATTAAGCATTGCTGTCATTCTGAACGTAGTGAAGAATCTTACCCGGGTACGTGTATAAGATCCTACGCTACGCTCAGGATGACACTGACTTTGGCAGTGAGTTTCATATTAACTACAAAAGATGTTATTTGGATATACTTTGATAGAAATCTTATTAGGAAGTGATTTTATGAGATTAGATAAATTTTTAAAGGTATCGAGGATTATTAAAAGAAGAACAGTTGCAAAGGAAGTTTGCGAAACTGGGAGAGTTTTAGTTAATGGAAAGCCTGGAAAGCCAGGAACTGATGTTAAAGTTGGAAATATTATTGAAATACAATATGCTTCAGGCAGTATTAAAGCAGAAATACTTGATATTTCTGAACATGTTACCAAGGATGGAGCAAAGGAACTATATAGAACCATTAGCGGGCAGGAAATTGAATAATAAATTTATTAATTTCTAAGACTCCACCTTCTATAAGGTGGAGTTTCCACTTTTTGCTTCAGGTGGGATAGAGTCCCCACCTGAAGTCTCGATGTTCAGCTTTAGCTGAACGAGTTCACTAAGAGGATTAGATTACATATATATTGTGTCTAGTCTTTTTTATGCACAATATGTGGATAACCATGTGGATAACATGTGATAAATGTGTGATTTACTGTTAATAAATACTAGTAATAAATAAAAAATTATATGCATATTATTTTATAGGATTGGAGGGATAGTATGGAAAATGTAAAAGTAGTAAAAAGCCAACATAACCACATTGTTCATATAGATAATAGGGAAAGAATTGATATTACAGGAGTTACTAAGGTTGATACCTTTAATGAAGATGATGTAATATTGCACACAGTAATGGGTGTAATAAACGTGAAGGGTAAAAATATGAAGGTAAATAAACTAAATGTGGATACTGGTGATATGTTAATAGAGGGAATGATTTATTCCATACATTATCTATCTAAGGATAAAGAAAACAAGGGGAATATTCTAAAAAAGCTATTTAAATAAAGGTAAAAAGCTTATTTTTTTAATGCTATCTGGAGGATAAATAATGATTTTACCTGTAAGTGATCAGCTATATTATTTTTTAACTGCTATAGCTGGTGGACTATTTATCGGAATAATGTTTGATATATATAGAATAATAAGAGGTTTTGATACACCTGGAAAGCTTATTACAATAATCTCTGATTTGCTCTTTTGGACTTTTACAGGTATAGTAACCTTTATGTTTTTTTTGTATACAAACAACGCTTATCTTCAATACAGCACATTCATAGGATTAGGACTAGGACTTTATATTTATTTTGGTGTAATAAGTAAACCTTTTTTAAATGTATTGAAATGGATAGTATATTATGCAATAAAATTTTTTAGAGTACTTATAATTTTTATTGTTTATCCGATAAGGTTAATGAGATATTTATTTAAACTAGGATTTTATAAAGGCAAAAATGCAGCAGTATCAGGATACTGTAATTCCAAAATATTTTTTAAAAAAATTTCTGGTAGGTACAAATCTAAGAAGGAAAAACCAAATAAATAGTGAATATATATAAAAGATGCTGATGGAATTAATTAAAGGTACTAAGGAGAATAATTATGAAGAAAAAGGGGATAATTTTTTGGGCTGGAGTAGCTTTATTTTTTGGAGTTATATTTATAAAACAGCAGCTTACTATAAACGAACTTAATAGTGAGTATGGAAATTATAATGATCAGCTTTCAAAGCTTCAAGTACAAAGCAGCCAACTTAATGAACAACTTAAGCAGTCAGCAAAGGAAAGTTACATAGAAAAGCTCGCTAGAGAGATGCTGGGGTTGGCTAAGACAGGAGAAATAATCTTTAAGATTAAGGAATAGGGAGGAGCTATGTGCTGTAGTTAACAAAAAATTGACTATAAGTATAAATTAATATATAATATAATCACTAAAACCAATTAAGGAGGAATTTTTTCAATATGACCCTACAGGTAGGAAACATTTTAGAGGGGACTGTAATTAATATTACAAATTTCGGCGCATTTATAGACATTGCTGGAAAAACTGGACTTGTTCATATTTCAGAAATTTCTGATGCTTATGTTAAAGACATCAGGAAGCATTTAAAGGAGCAGGATAAAGTAAAGGTAAAAGTTATTGCTATTGATGGTGATGGAAAAATAAGCCTTTCAATTAGACAAGCAAACGTTTTAAAGAAAAGCGTCAAGCCAGCTGAAATTGATTGGGAATATGAAAAAAGAAAGGGTTCTGTATCTAATTTTGAGGACAGAATAGCAAAATTCTTAAAAGATAGTGAAGAAAGAATTCAAGAAGTTAAAAAAAGTCAGGAATCTAAGCGTAGTGGCGGATATTCCAGAAAGTAGAGATATACAGGTGTTTTGCCGAGAGGCAAGATGCCTTTATTTTTTTGTGGCGGATGACGTAAGATAGGAATTATGTGTAACAAATATTATTGATATTATGATAGAACCGTAGTGGTTGATGCCCACATCAACAGGGCATTAACATGACAGGTGATATCTGCAACAATTGTG
>JBEQBT010000172.1:0-7292 GCA_041639705.1 Clostridiaceae bacterium
CTTTAATCTCTAAGTTATATTTTTTCTTTATCTCACATAATTCTGCAGCATAAGCATTAATATTTAGATGCTTCCCTGTATAACTTTTGTAGTGGTCTGATATTCCAACAACTTCAATATTATATTTAATTGCGTTTTTTACTATCTCATCAGCAGTATCTATACCATCAGACCAAATTGTATGACAATGCAAGTCCATAATATTGGTATTTTTTAATAGTTCAACTATTTTTTGCTTATCCATAGTTTCTCCTACTCTCTATTCCAGTTACATAAAATTTCTTATCAATATTATTTGAGGGTATATCAATCATCCCTCTCAATGTCTTATATTGTTACTTAAATCCAATAAATATTCTGCTATGGAGGTACTCTTTATGATTTATGCTGTTTCTAGCAACTGTCACTATCTACCTATTCAAAGGAATAATCCTTTCATAAACAAGTGTATGTCTTTCATCTATGTCAATATCATCATGAAAATGTCCAAACCACCAGTGTTCGTATTCTATCATGTCTTTTACTTTTTCCAGGTATTTTTCTGTTGATTTTTCTGTTGAGTTATCAACATTAAATGCATAGCCTTCTACAAATTCTATATATTCATCAATTATGCTCTCAGGACTAGTATGGGTAATTACATGGTCAACAACATAATTGTGTTCTAATAAATTAAGCATACCCTCAATTTTCTCTTCCTTGGAAGGTGTTTCTTCTTCCCACCATGACACACCAGGGGCTCGTACATTTTTATCAATTGATGCAGCACCACCAAAAGTAAATATTTTGTCCCATCAATATTAAATACCTGGTCTCTCAATAAATGAATAATACTTGGCCTGATAAAATGCACTTTTGCTCCATTCCAAACGTTTACTTGATATGAATTAAGCAGCCATGTCCTCAATTTCCCGTCGCAACTTCATCTGATTTGCTTACTATTAATAAACTCAACCTTTATTATGTATTTTTCTCATCTACTTTTACAAATGTTTCACAACTCTTTGGTATTACAAATGCCTTAAAACTTTCTCCCAAACCATTTACTGGCTGATTTTTAAGAGCAGTTAAAAATGATGAATTTACAAATCCGATAGGAATAGCACATTCGCCACTATATACCGCATATAGGCTATCTAAATATTTACCTTTTACACAACCACAATGGCAACTTTTTTCGTCGAAAGAAATTGAAAATACATCTTTGCATTTACTACAAAACAATAATTTCATAAATACTCCTATTCATTCATAATTATTTTATTATTAGTAGCTATAAACTATTATCTATCACTACTTGGTCATCATATCATTAATTAAAGAAGATCCTTTTACTAGTCATACTATGCTTTTACTGTATTGAAAAACTGAATTGAGCTTGTTTATATCCCAATCTCTAAGGAAATTTCTAGGTGCTATTTTAATGTCCATATTTTTACACATTTCCAAGTATAATTTTTTATCCAAGTTGAACAGTTGACATTCATGTTCACCTGGTTCTTGATTATTAGGAGCTTCTTTTAAGCTCGCTGGAAATTTTCTTGTCAATTCAAGTGGAATATAGTTAAATAAATAAACATTTTTCATTTTACCTTTCAATGCCCTCTGTCCCCAAAAAGAAACTTTTCCAAATGCCAAAGAGTAACCTAATGATATGTTTTCGCCATTTATAATGCATTCCATAAAATTAAATGATCTGAGTTCCATAAGTTTCAAAAAATCCTGATTACTAATTACTTTACGAATGGTGTTGTTTAATTTTGTAAAATCCTTTTCAAAAATCGTATTCACAACTTTAAAAGAATTTTCCTCTGACCATAAACCCTGAAATAATGACCGATTTAATTGGTTAAAATAAGACCAGAAATCTAAGCATAATTTATACTGTATTATCATTAATGTGTTTATAAATACTTTTTCATTTACCGTAGAAGTGTTAAATGAGTCAGTATTATTTAGCAAGTCAATTTGCAAAGCCGCATCAGCAATCATTCATTCTCCCCCATTCAAGAATTATGTAAATAAATTCAATATATTTTATTTGCTAGCAAAGCTATAATTCGGTATTTTTTTAACTGAATTTTAGCCAGAATAAAATGTATATTATGAAATGCATCATTTATTTTTTTTATTTTTAATAATATATTATCCTATAACCCATTATAAGTTAATTTTTGTAGTATTTCTCTCAACTTAATTGGCCTATAATCGTTTAAATCTGCACCTACATTATAAATACTTTTTGTTGTTGCAAGAAAATCACCAGCATGAAGATTATGTATATGTCCATATAAATGTATAGAACCATAATTCTGAAAAGCCCACCTAAATATTGGATAGTGAAATAGTACAAATTTATGACCACTTTCATGGTTTAATAAATAGTAATCTTTTATCCATATAAAATTGCTCGCTATATCATTTTTATCAACATGCCTATCATGATTACCTTTGATTAAATATTTTTTACCATTTAGCCTGGAAATTAAACTTTTTATATATTCCTGATTCCCAAAAGCTAAATCTCCTAAAATATAAATTTCATCATCATTACTTACTCGCTCATTCCAGTTCATAATCATAATACTATCCATTTCCTCAACACTACTAAATGGCCTATTCTGATACTGGTGTTAGGGGACATGATCTCCTGCAGTAAATATAGCGTTTTGAGACAATCACCCTTGCAGTAATAATAAATATACAAAAGGACACCTTGGGTATATTTACCTCCGGTGCCCTTTTGTGTAAGATTAGATTACTCCGTCAAATCCTAAAAATATCTTAATCCAATTTGATATAGATTTCAATGACTTTATGTCTAATTATAAAAATAATTATCTTAAAGTTGATTTCAAGGATTTTGTTCGTTATGAATTAAATATACCTGCATCAGATAAACTCAAGAAAAATGGCACCTTTGAGAGAGGTCTTTACTACAAAATCAATAGCTGCTTAAAATACATAAGGGTTAATATTCAAACCATGCTATGGACTACCAGTTCAGGTAAGAGTTTTTACATAAGTATTTTCCCCTCATGCATCATAAAATATAACAGAGTAGCTACTGATCTTATTGAGTTTATCAGTACCAATGTTAGAAAGGGTGAGAGTATCTTCAATTACATAGAGGATGCAGATAGTTTAATTGAGTGTGAAGATAATTTAGCACGTTCATGCGAAAGAGTTAATAAAGCATGCCATGATAAGAAATTCGATGCACTGCTTAATTCTAAGCATACAACCATTTTTAATTCCCCCATTAAAATTTCAAAAGAAGAATATAATAAATGCAATACCTACTCATTTATTCATACCTTGATTCTTCTTAAAGTTGCTGACATTTGCTCTAAAACTGGAATTTTAAAAGGCAGTTCTCTATCTTCCCTCAACGAAGCTTTTAAATTTTTAAGATAATTTTTATCAGGATATTTATACTCATTTCATTCCATATTATCACTTTTATGCATATATTTAGTCCGTTTTCACTTGTTTGCAATCATTTTGTAAGCGTTTCATCATAAAATCAATTCTTTGTTTCAAGAAAAAAATCCTAGGCTCCCATATTTTCTATGCAAATTCTACCTACAGCAAGAAAACCTTAATTTTATCATCATCTGCATTGCTTTACTATTAAATTAATGAAGCAAACTACTGGAGGTGAATATATGTCAACTGAAACTGTTAAGTCAGAAGATATCATTGCATATTTCAGATATACAGTGATTCTTCCACTTGTTGAAGCTGCTCCTGGCACAATAAGAACAACTGCATCTGAATTGTCAAAGAAAGTCTTTAATGATCCCTATACAATGTGTAGCAGAACCTTTGGGGAGAGAACCATATTTACCTACTATTCTAATTTTAAAAAACATGGTTTCAATGGTTTAAAGCCTAAAGTAAGAGCTAAGTCGCCTCCTCATCCTTCAATATCTCCTGATATTTTAAAGCACATTTTAAAGCTTAAAGAAGACTTACCAACACGCTCTGCCGAGAAAATAATATCTATGCTTACACTGTCTATGAAGGTTCAAAAGGGTTCCCTTCATCCAAGAACAATTAATAGAGCCCTTAAATTTTATGGGTATACAAGGGAAAATCTAAAGAAAGACAGCAGGGTTTATACAAAGCATGAAAAGGCAGCTATAAACATTATGTGGCAGTCAGACGTGATGGAGGCCTTTTTCATTCCAGATGAGAACGGCAACCAACGAATGGTCTATTTAATCGGATTTATTGATGATCATTCTAGAAGAATTCTTCATTGTCAATTTTACTTTGACGCTACACTTACACGACTTGAGGATTGTCTCAAAAAAGCTGTTATTAAATTCGGATCTCCATCCAGCCTTTATGTCGATAATGGAAAAATTTTTGTTTCTGACAATTTTAAGATAATTTGTGCAAAACTCGGCATAAATCTAAAATATTCGACACCGTACAAGCCATCTGGGAAAGGTAAAATTGAGAAATATTGGGAATATGTCCAGAATTCCTTTGTTAGTGAGATTAGAAAAACCAAGGTGTCAAGTATTATTGAACTCAATGATATCTTAGGTGGTTGGCTTGAAAATGAATACCATAACAGAATCCACAAAGGTACCGGTGAGATACCAACGGAGAGGTGGAAAAATTCATTAACTGCCGGGACAAAACTTAATTTCTTTTCCCCAGTTGAAATCGATAATATATTCTTGCATGAGACTGTAAGAACTGTCAACAAGTATGGTGTCGTCTCCTTTGAAGGGAATACCTATGAGATAGATGGAGTTCTTGTTAATAAGAAGGTTACCTTAAGATACAATCCCTTTCAGCTTGATGTACTTCATATATATTATGATGATAAATATTTTGGCCTTGCAGGTGTTATTGATCTTAATGTTAAAAAACATAAATCTGTTAAGAACATTGTGGAAGACCCTTGTGTTGACTCTGAAATATCGAAGCAATACCTTGATGCTCTTAAAAGCAATTACCAGGAGTATCTAAGAGACCAACTTGATTTACTAGTCTCAAAGGACATTATAGGGCCTACCGCCCGAGATACTAATACTACCAATGTTCCTACTGATGAAAACATTTTCCGTGCTCCTAAGGACAAGGAAGTCTCCATTGAGAGAAATGAGTTTATTGAAATAGTCTTATCACAGCTACCCTTTGAGCACTTCACTTTTGCTGAAAAGGGAAAGCTTTATGAGTTCTATGATACTTTTAAAGATTTTGATAAGGATATATTAACTGCAATTTTAACGGATATCAAGAATAAAACACCTGACTTTAATAAAAGCTTTCTATTTTATCTAGCTACCCTCAAAACCTTGTACAATGAAGAAATTGAAAAAATGAATGCTAAAAACGGGAGGAAAAATTATGAACATAAAGATTAATACAGCTGTTCTTGAAAATTTTAAACTTGCTAAAATGCCTTTTTTAGAAAGAAGTAGCACAAGTTTTAGGTATGACAAATTCACAGAAAATCTTGACCTTTTATCTACTGCTTTTTATTCAAGGCAAATTGCTGCGGTAACTGGTGCTCCAGGTAGTGGAAAGACGTCCCTCATCTTTTATGCTGTAAATGAGCTTGAACCTTCTGAGTTTAGGGTTGCTTCTGTGGAGCTATCTAATCCAAATAAAAAAGCCTTGTATAGAAATATAGCCTCAAAATTAGGTTTAAAACCATATTTTAATGCTGATGATGCTAAAAACCAAATCATAAACTTCTTCAATGAAGAAAATGCTCAAGGTAAATTTAATTGCTTAATAATTGATGAGGCTCACAGCTTATCTATTCCCATGTTTGATGAAATTAGGAGTCTTTATGATGAGGGTGGAAATTTCTCACTTGTTTTATCTGGGTTACCGTCCCTCAATAAAATACTTAATCTTTCCGTCAATGTTCCCTTGAAACAAAGGATCTCCTTGTTCTTAGAGTGTCAGGGGCTATCGCTTAATGAAACTAGGGATTATATAATTGATGAGCTTGATAAAGCTCAGGCTAAAAATCAAATATTTGATGAGAAATGTTATCCCCTTACCTATACTCTGACCGGAGGCAGTATACGCAAGGTTAATCAGTTATGTTATTCTTCAATGCTTGAGGCTTTTAAGGAAAAGAAAGCTTTAATTACAGAGGATATGCTAAAAACTGTTCATGATAGAATGTCCTACTAAAAATATTTGATTGGGGGAAATATTGATGGTTTTCAAATGCGAAAGAAACACCGATGATGGAAAGGAAGTTTGGGAGGGCATAATCCCAAGAGTTACTAAGTATAAAAGTCACTATGAAATTAGAATCGAGGCACGTTCTGGAATAATGGTTGTTTTTGGTGAGTCTTCTAGAGGAAATTGGGCTTGTATTCCAGACTGGGGTGTTGGTTGTCTTCTCAGTAGTTTAAAAGATAAATTTTGGAATACGGAACAACTTACTAGATTACTTGGTGAAGTTGATGGAATAACTGTTGCTAATGCATTATTTACACTTGCTGATAAAATTTAATTTCCATTATTCTAGTACAATTTCTAATTATATTTATATTGTTAATATTAAAAAAGCATCACATTAGTTTTTAGTAACTTGTGGTGCTTTTCACATAATTCTTTGATGCAATTTTGATTGTCCCGGCTGCTGCAGAGTGGCTTGTCTCGTAACAACATAGACTCTAATGTCTGCTATCTTTATTAATATTTCTTCTGGCAATACTTTTTTAGTATGTTCTTGATTATATATAAAACTCTCTTTAAACTGTTTAGTCAATTTTTCTTTATCAAATGGTTCGTGGGAAATTCGGGCAATTTCTTTCCATAAATCTAGAAACTCCATCAATTTTTGATTGTATAATTGTTGAAAGTATTCTTCAGAAAAAATTTCTGCTTGTTTATCTTCTTCCAAAAGCAAATGGAGTCCAGTCTTTTGACATAATTCATACCATTCTTTATTAAAATAATTCATTATTTAAATTTCCCCTCTTCAAATAAAAGTTTTAGTAGTTTTACATACGGGTAGCCATATATTTCATTTCAGTACACGAAACATAAAAATCATTGCTTCGCTTTAAATTACAATTGTACATTCATTTAATTATACATCATACAATTGCATAATTACAAATATATACCAATCAATTGTATTCGGTAAACTCTTATAATAATTCTTTTACCATATGTCCCACTGTGACTATCTATCTTGTTACTTTAATTAGAGAGGTTTCTTTAAACCCCTCAATAATTAAAAGGGGGATTTGAGTAAAATGGAATCAATAAAAGAAAATCAATGTGATGAGTATTTAAAA
>JBEQBT010000173.1:0-7273 GCA_041639705.1 Clostridiaceae bacterium
ATACAATTATCCTTAAATCCAACTACTTCAGCTAATACTTCTCTAGTGCCACCTGTTGAGATTTTACATAATTCACCTACAAATGCCTGCAATCCTTCAACTTCAATTGTTAAACCCACAACCTTTTTAACTTTACCAGTTAGTTTAACAGTATTAACAGAAATTACTTTACTGGTTAGTGCATTAAAATCTATATTGAGCATAATTTATCAATTCCTTAATAATATTTTTGCAATCATATCAAGCTGTGTATTAATATCACCATCAATAAATCCAGAAGGTGTTTCAGCCTTTACACTTCCCTGAGTAACACTTGAATCAGCGATAATAAACAAGTTATTAGGGCTTTCAACATATATAGATAAATCATCCTTCTTGTTTCTAACTACATTAAAGTCAGCTGGATTTACTTTTAATATTACATGTGTTCTATCAGTTGCCTGTGCTAAAACATTTTCTGATATTTTGTTAACTATATCTGGATTAATCATTACTTCACTTTTAATTATCTGCCTAGCAATTGTTAGTGAAAGCTGTAAAATTTCTTGATGCTTTTTCTTTATATAGGCTTCAGTCTCAGTTCTACAGGATTCCAGGTATATATCTGCATTTTTTCTTATTGAAGCTGCTTCTTCACTTGCCTCGTTTATACCATACTCATAGCCTTCATTATACCCTAGCTTGTAGCCCTGTTGATAACCATCTTCCTTTGCCTTATTTATTACAGTATCAGCAGTAATTTTTGCTGTATTTATTATATTATCAGCAGTTATTTTTGTATCATCTAATAGCTTTTTAGCAGTAATTTCTGAATTTTTAACCATTATTTCTGCTTTTTTATTAGCTTTAAATAAAATTTCATCATAAATTTCGGAACTATTATCTGGAATTAAATCATTCTTTTTCTGTTCTCTTTTTTCATGTATTAATTTAATATCAGGTAGAGAAATGATTTCACTTCCACTGGTGACCGGGGATTTTATGATTTTAAATAATGACTGCATCTTCTCCACCTCTCGAGATAACAATTTCACCTGCTTCGTCTAATCTTCTTACTATTCCAACAACAGCTTGCTGGGCTTTTTCAACATCAATAAGTCTAACGGGTCCAAGGAATTCAATATCTTCTTTTAAGGTTTGAGCAGCCCTCTTTGACATATTATTAAATAATATATGTGCTACCTCTTCTGATGAACCCTTTAATGCAAGTGCCATGTCTTTCATATCTGCTTCCCTAACAATACGTTGAATTGAAGCATTGTCAAGGGAAATAATGTCCTCAAATACAAACATGCTTTCTCTAATTTTCTCAGCTAACTCTGGCTGATCTCTGTCTAATTCTTCAAGTATAGCCTTTTCTGTTCCTCTATCTACATTATTCAATACATCAACTAAAGAACTAACTCCTCCGATTGTTGCCATATCTGATCTTATAAGAGTTGATAGTTTCTTTTGAAGTATCTCTTCAACCTCTTCAATAACCATAGGAGAAGTATTATTCATTATAGCCATTCTTTTGGCTACATCAACTTGCATATCCTCAGGAAGTCCAGAAAGAATTTGAGCTGCTTTTTCTGCCTGAAGATAACACATTATGAGTGCAATAGTCTGAGGATGTTCTCCCATTACAACATTTAATAATTGATGAGCATCGGCTTTTCTTGCAATTCCAAAGGGCCTGTATTGTTGTGTTATTTCTGATACTCTATCAATTATCTCCATAGCTCTTTGAGAACCTAATGCCTTACTTAAAAGATTTTTTGCATATTCAAATCCACCTTCAATTATGTAATCCTTTGCTTTATTTAAGTTTACAAATTCCTGAAGCACATCGTTTCTAACTTCTTTTTTGATCTTTTGCATATTTGCTATTTCAAAGGTTATCTTTTGTATTTCTTGTTCAGGTAGTTTTTTTAAAATTGGTGCTGCAGATTCAGGACCGAGGGTTATAAATAAAATTGCTGACTTTTGAACTCCAGTTAATTTATCTTTTGCCACTTACATCACCTCGATTCATCATCAGATAGCCATGTTTTGATAACTTCGGCTACCTGATCAGGTTTTTTGGTTGCATAGGACTGCAGTTCCTTTTCTAAAGACATATCACCCACTTCAGCTTCATCAAGTACATTTTCATATGCGATAGGTTGCTTCGGTATAATATTATCTCCGATAACAACATCAATACCTTGAGGTGAACCAATATTTTCAATATCTTCCACATCCTTAGCATTTTTCTTTTTCCTCTTGGCGACTATTACCAAGAATGCAATTAGAAGTATTAAAGCTACAGCGCCTACCCCTATCTGTGTATATAACTTAGTTTGTGCTTCCTTTTTAGTTTGAGCCTCCATTGCAGCTAATTCCGTATCTATCTTGTCCTGCTTATCAGTATTAAAAGGAAGTGCTGATATATTAATTGAGTCACCTCTTGTTTGATTAAATCCTACTGCAGTTGCTACTATATTTTTAATTTCATTTTTTTCAGTATCATTTAGGCTTCCATCAATTACAACAGAAACTGTCATTCTAGTAACTTCACCTGGTGCTTTTATTGTAATATCCTCAACTTGTCCAATTTCATTATTTACTGTTGTATCATTTTTATCATAGGAGGAAGTTCCACCAGTTTTATTGGCAACTGGATACTGGGTAGTATTAAATTGAGGATCAGTACCGGTACTTGCAGTTCCTGTGGAACCACCAGCATCTGAAGACTTTTCTGTAATTGTTTTAAGACTTCTTTGAACAACATCATTCTTGTCATATGTAATAGTTGTTATTTTTTTAGAATCAAAGTTTAAATCTGAGTTTACCTTAACAGCTACATGCCCCTGTCCAAAAACCTCTTCAAGCATTACTTTAACATCATTTTGAAGCTTACCTTCAAATTGCTTTACAAAATCCTGCTGCTTTGTTGCTGAAACTGTACCAGTTATACTTGTATCATCGAATATATTCTCACTTAACAAATTTGCATTTGAATCTAAAACTTGTACATTTTTTTGTGGAAGATTTTTAACACTACCACTTACAAGAGCAACTACAGCTTTAACCTGTTCAGGACTTAGGGTATTTAAATCTTTTATCTTTATAATAACAGAGGCAGTTGCCTCTTGAGTTTCTCTTGCAAAAACTGATTCATCAGGAAGTACAAGATGTACTCTTGCTCTATCAACTTCCTCTAAACTTTCAATTGAACGTGCTAATTCACCTTCAAGTGCTCTTTGATACATTATCTTAGCTTCAGTATCTGTAACACCAAATTTACCTTGATCAAATATTTCGAAGCCTTTGCTTAAAGATTGCATATCAGCTGCATTAGACATTCTAAGTTCTGCTGCCTTATCCTTAGGAACTAATATAGAATCTCCTTCTACTTTATAGGCTACTCCATCAGTCTTTAGTTTTTCTATTACCTTAGCAGAAACAGCTGGTTCTAGGTTTGTATACAAGGTCGCATAACTAGCTTTATTAATATAAGACATTAAAAAAATAGTAGAAATTATAATTCCAACAAGCAATAATATAATGCTTAATTTTTTAGTAATGCTAAGGGCTTTCCACTTTGCTCCTAAGGACTTCAAAAAATCCAATATTTTATTCATTTACCGCACTCCTTCAGTAGCCTACTATATCTGCATTCTGCTGATTTCTTGATATGCATCTACAAGCTTATTTCTAATTTGAACAGCCATTTCTAGGGATAATTTTGCTTCTTCAGTGGCAATCAGAACCTGATGAACATCTGTGGCCTTTCCAGTCAATAAATCTTGAGTTGCTTGTTCTGCATTTAATTGAATATCATTTACCTTATCCAATTCATTTTTCAAAATTTCACTAAAACTTGTATTATTTGAAGTAGTATCAACCTTTTTTAATTCAGGTAACTCAAAAAAGGATATATTATCAATTCTCATTTATATCCCTACCTTCCAATTTCTAATGCTTTCATTGCCATTTGCTTTTCAGAGTTTATTGCAGTAACGTTTGCTTCAAAGGCTCTAGATGCGCTTATTAAATCCACCATTTCATTTAAGATATTAACATTAGGCATAGTTACATACCCTTCGGCATCCGCATCCGGATGTGATGGATCGTAAACCTTTTTTAATGGGCTAACCTCATCCTTTGAAATACTATCAACAATAACACCATTTTGTTTTGCTTCATACTTACCTGTATTATTATTTAATTCCTTATCTAAGTTCTCTTTAAAGGAAACAGTTTTTCTAACATATGGTCCAGTACCATCAGCTGATCTAGTAGTTTCAGCATTTGCAATATTATCGGCTATAACATCCATTCTCAACCGTTCAGCAGTTAAACCACTAGAACTTATTCTTAAAGCAGAAAAAATGCTCATTTTCATCTTCTCCTTTTATTTGTTATTTGAAATTATGTATCTTCTTATTGAAATCCTACTGTTTGCTTGACTGATTAGAGTGTTATACAATATACTGTTTGCTGCTAAATCAGCCATTTCACTGTCAATGTCTACATTATTGCCATCAAGTCTCATGGAGGTAGATGTGTCTTTTTCTACTTTTGGGCTAATTGTTGAAATGGTGCTGCCATCGCTGATATGATTCTTGTTAGTTGTTCTAAGTTTTATACTTTCGTTTGAAAGGACATTATTTAATTTCTCTTCAAATACAACATTAGATGCCTTGTATCCGGGTGTATTAACATTAGCAATATTATGAGCTATGACTCTCCCTCTTTCCGAAGAGGCATCTAGAGATTTTTTTATGAGGTAATAATTTGTTTCGTCAATCTTTTGCACCATAATATTATCTCTCCCTTAAATGTTTAAAATTTGACTTCTTATTATAATTTATTACAAATATTAACACATGTCAATAAAAATATTGTTAAATTTACCAAATACAATAAATTATTTAACCCAGTTAAAACTTAAATTAAAAACGTATTGTGATATTGGTAACTATTATTTCTATTTTACGATATAAATTGATAAAAATAAAGGATTATTTACAAAAAATAACCTCGAATTTTTAATTCAAGGTTTTATTTGTAAATAATCCTATTTAGCTCTTCTTATTTTATTGTTGCAGACCTTGTCATTATGTGTAATCTTCCCTGGCATTCCGAGGGATTTCCCCTGCCATTTTCAGCACAACCTCCATGTCATTCTGAGCACAGGGTCGAATCTTACCTACTTCCTTTCGACATTACTTTTATAAACATTCACAGCATTTTTCTTTTCAGTATTCGACTGAACCTTTTTATTAATGTTACTGTTCATGTTTATCTTACTTATCACAGTATCCTGAGTTTGTTTAACAGAAGCTATCATTTTTGTGATATTTTCAATTGTTTCTTTAATTTTGTTATAATCATCAGCAGTTTCAACTCTCTTAATTTCTTCACCAGTAAAATCACTTAAATTATGTTTAGTAACATAGATAAGCTTTAGCTGTTCAGCCTTTTCATTTAGCTTTTCAATTTGATTTAATATGAAATCAGCATTCTCAAACTCCAGATTGTATGATATTATATCAAAATCCTGCTTTTGAACTTTTTCCAGCATTTCTTTTATCTTCTTATAAAGCTCAAGCTGTTTTGAATAAACATTAATTATTTCATTTATCATATAAACACCTACTTTTTAGTTAGTCTATATGCTTCTTCAAATGTCTCTTTTAGCTCTTCTGCAAAACCTAAAACTTCTGTAGCTATTTCTGGATCTTTCTTAATATTCGCTTCAACTAGTCTTCTATGCATGTAGTCATACAAAAGTGATAGGGATTTAGATATCTCCCCACCTACCTCCATATTTAATGAAGTAATAAATTCAAGAACAATACTCTGTGCTTTAGTTAAATTTGTATTTGTTTTCTCTATATTTTTTTCTTCAATGCCAATTATACCTTGTTTAATAAATTTTACTAAACCATCAAATAGCATTAACATTAATCTTTCTTTTGAAGCTGTATTAACGCTATTTTGTTGATATATATTTAATGCGTTTGCATTATACATATAACCACCCCTATCCTTTTAAGTCAATTATCTTACCAGTATCCCTGCTTACATTTTTTAATAGCTCTTCAATATTATCTACTTCATTTTCTAGTATTACCTTCCCGTCCTTATCCTTAATTCGAACTTTAACCCTATTTTTATATATCTTATATTCTAATTTAATATTAAATTTGGATAAAAAATATACAAATTGTTCGGCAGCTTTTTCTTGTTGTCTTAGGTTAAAATTATTTCCTTTATTTTTGTCCTCCTTAGCAAGTTCAGAACCCCTTATTTCATGAACAAGTCTATCGATTATTTTATTTTCCATGTTTTTTATAGTTAAAGGTTCTATTTTATCAAGGGTTATTGGATTGACTGGCATCCCCCTTACCCCCTAGCAATAAAATTAGTAAATATGATTATGCTTTTTGATCTACGATTATGCCTGCAATTTCCCAAAGCTTAGCAACGAAATCAAGCATTTTTTTTGGTGGTATTTCCTTTATTACCTCACCGCTTTCATCATCTATTATTTTTACCATTACATCTTTTGTAACCTCATGTATTTCAAATTTCAAGTGAGTATTGTTCTTAAATAGTACTTTATTAGCCTTATCTATAGAAGAAGCTAATTCCTTTTGATTTACTTTCGTTTCTATTTTTTCAGATAACTCCTTACTTTCACCAGTAATTTCTCTTGGAAATTTTTGCACTTCAACAGTCGACTGACCTGATGTGTGAACAGCATTATTTGAATTATTTATGCCTATTTCCATTCCATCACCTCATTTTATTTCTTATTTCTGTTATCGGATTTATAGTTGCTTACTTTAGATGGGAAAAAATTATTTTAGAGAGTGGAGAGTTGACAGTGAAAAAAAGAGCAACCATTAAAATTGCTCCTCAAAATTCTAATATTTTTGACTACAATTTATTTCTAAGATCTTCATATCCTTCATCTGTGATTTTCACATCTTTCAGTATTGCTTTTATAAGGCCTCTCTTTAAATCTTTACCATGAACTGGTACTACAGTACATCTTCCATCAGTATGCGAAAAGAACTTAGGGCTACCATTTTGTCTTACCTCACTAAACCCAAGTTTTTGAAGTAATTTGACCATATCTTTATCTGAAATAATAGTTAATTTACTCATCACATCACCATGTCAAACCGCTTTGTTTCAATAAAATCCGAATTAAATATATCGATACCATCTTTTACTGAAACTTCTAAGCATAACTTCACTGCTTCATCAACATTTGCCATCAACTCCACCATGG
>JBEQBT010000174.1:0-7186 GCA_041639705.1 Clostridiaceae bacterium
TTAAACAACTTGGCACAAACGGTGGTGGATTTTTTGGAAGTAATTCAGCCTTTCCACTTGAAAATCCTAATGCATTATCGAATTTACTACAACTACTTGCCATACTATTGATTCCTGCATCACTTTGTGTTGCATTTGGCAAATCAGTAAAAGATAACAAGCAAGGAAGAACCATTTATATGACAATGTTAATTTTGTTTGTAGTAACACTTGCAGGTGTATCCATAAGCGAGAAATATTCTGCTCCTAATTTTAATAGTGTGGCTGCATCAGGGAATATGGAAGGAAAAGAGGTCATTCATGGAGTAGGTGCTTCTACTTTGTGGGCAACAGCGACAACTGCAGCATCAAATGGCTCTGTAAATTCCATGCATGACAGTTTTACTCCACTTGGAGGAGGGATTCTTATGTTTTTAATGCAGCTTGGAGAAATTGTTTTTGGAGGTGTTGGCAGCGGATTATATGGTATGCTTGCTTTTGTTATACTTACAGTGTTTATTGCAGGACTAATGGTTGGTCGAACGCCTGAATATTTAGGGAAAAAAATTGAGCCATTCGACATGAAGATGGTGTGTCTCATAGTACTTACCCCTCAACTTTTGACTCTATTTGGAACTGCTATAGCTGTTTTGATGCCACAGGTAAGTTCTTGGCTTACCAACTCAGGTGCACATGGATTCTCGGAAATTCTGTATGCATTTACATCCTTAGGAAATAACAATGGAAGTTCCTTTGGGGGATTCTTCTCTAATACAATTTTTACCAATGTAGTAGGTGGCATTATTATGCTTATAGGGCGTTTTGTTCCTATGATAGCAGTAATATTCCTTGCAGGCAATTTATCAAAGAAAAAGATAGTTGCTGCAAGTGAGGGGACCCTTTCAACAAGCAATAGTTTATTCCTAGGTTTGCTGATAGCAGTAATTTTGTTAATAGGTGCCCTTGGATTCTTACCGGCTCTGTCATTAGGACCTATAGCAGACTACTTTACAATCGTTCAATAGAGGTGATATGAAATGAAAGAAAAAGAAATAAACAAGAATATATTAGGTGACGCATTAAAGCAATCCTTTGTCAAGCTTTCACTACCTGTGCAGGTTAAAAATCCTGTAATGCTAGTGGTTTATGTAGGAGCAATCATTACAACAGTAATTTATATATTTACTTTTTTAGGCTTTAAAGATGAAAATTCAGGTTATACTTTAACAATAGCATTAATATTGTGGTTTACTGTATTGTTTGCTAATTTTGCAGAGGCTATAGCAGAGGGAAGAGGACGTGCTCAGGCTGATAGTTTGCGAAGTGCTAAGAAGGATATCAAAGCAAGAAAATTAAAAACTGTTTCAAATAAAGAAGAATATACAGAAGTATTATCAGATTTATTAAAAAGAGGAGATATTGTACTTGTAAAAGCTGGAGAACAAATTCCTATGGATGGTGATGTAATTAAAGGTGCAGCATCAGTTGATGAAAGTGCAATAACCGGAGAATCAGCACCGGTTATTCGTGAATCCGGTGGAGACAGAAGTGCAGTAACAGGAGGTACAACTGTAGTATCAGATTGGCTTATTATACGTGTAACTGCAGAAGCGGGGGAAAGCTTTCTTGATAAAATGATTGCTATGGTAGAAGGAGCTTCAAGAAAAAAAACTCCTAATGAAATTGCTTTACAGATTTTACTGATAGCATTAACAATTATTTTCCTGACTGTTACTATAACGCTTTACCCATTTACAAGCTTTTCAAGCCAGCAGGCAGGGTTAGGCAAAGCAATATCTATCACAAATCTGATCGCGCTGCTGGTCTGTTTAGCTCCAACAACGATTGGTGCTTTGTTATCTTCTATTGGTATTGCTGGAATGAGCCGATTGAATCAAGCCAATGTACTTGCCATGAGTGGGCGTGCAATAGAGGCTGCGGGAGATGTAGATGTTTTATTACTTGATAAAACTGGTACAATAACATTAGGGAACAGACAAGCAAGCCAATTTATTCCTTTGAAAGGGATTTCTGCGCGAGAACTTGCTGATATTGCCCAGCTTTCTTCTATTGCTGATGAAACGGCAGAAGGCAGAAGTATTGTAATTCTTGCAAAAAATAAGTTTGGAATCAGAGGACGAGACCTATCCAAGTTAGGTGCAACCTTTGTAAAATTTACTGCCAAGACTAGAATGAGTGGCATTGACTACCAAGGTAATATAATACGAAAAGGTGCTGCTGAAGCAGTAAAAGAGTATGTGACTGACAATTGTGGAGAATATCCAGAGGAATGTGATCAAATTGTAAAACGCATAGCAGGTCTCGGTGGAACGCCACTTGTTGTTGCAAAAAATAATATGGTTTTTGGTGTCATATATCTCAAGGATATAGTAAAAAATGGTGTGAAGGAACGATTTGAAGACATGAGGAAAATGGGCATTAAAACCATTATGATTACTGGAGATAACCCGATGACAGCAGCAGCAATTGCAGCAGAGGCAGGGGTTGATGATTTCTTAGCCGAAGCGACTCCAGAAGCTAAGCTTGCACTGATTCGTGATTATCAGTCGAAGGGACATCTTGTTGCCATGACAGGTGATGGAACGAATGACGCGCCTGCCCTCGCACAGGCTGATGTGGCAGTTGCCATGAATACAGGAACACAGGCGGCAAAGGAAGCAGGAAATATGGTAGACCTGGATTCAAATCCAACGAAATTAATCGATATAGTGAGAATAGGAAAACAACTTTTGATGACAAGGGGAGCATTGACAACTTTTAGTGTGGCAAATGATGTGGCAAAATATTTTGCTATTATTCCAGTTTTATTCTTCAACATTTACCCACAGCTTGAGATCCTAAACATAATGAAGTTAACTAGTACAAAAAGTGCTATCCTATCTGCAATAATTTATAATGCTTTAATAATAGTTGCATTAATTCCTTTAGCCTTAAAGGGTGTAAAATATCAGGAGCTACCTGCTGGAAAGCTATTAAAAAAGAATATGCTAATCTATGGTTTAGGCGGAATCATTGCACCATTTATTGCAATAAAGTTGATTGACATATTATTGACCCTTCTGGGTCTTGTGTAAAGGGGAGTGTCAAATGAAAAAATTATTAAAAACTTTTAGACCTGCATTTATATGCTTTGTTGTTATGACAATATTAGGTGGTATTATATATCCTGGTATAGTAACTGGAATTGCCCAAATATTTTTCCCAAAACAGGCAGATGGAAGCATTATTACAATTACATTAAAGGATGGTACTAAAGTGGATTACGGGTCAGAGCTTATTGCACAGGAATTCAAAAAGCCTGAATATCTGATAGGAAGACCTATGAACACTACAAACTTATCACCAGTTAGTGGAGCACAGAAAGAATTGGTAAAGGCAAGAGTTGAATGGTGGAATTCCTTCGACACCAAAACCAAAGGGGATATCCCTGCTGATCTGGTTATGGCATCTGGTAGTGGGGTTGACCCGAATATTTCACCTGAGGCGGCAGAATACCAGGTTTCTAGAATTGCAAGAGAACGAAATATGAGTGAGGATGATGTAAGAGCAATTATTACAAAGCACACAACAGGAAGATTCTTAGGATTCTGGGGTGAATCAGCAGTGAACGTATTAAAAGTGAATTTAGCCCTTGATGGATTGATATAATCTAAACTTTATAATATATTAAAAGTAAACCTCTTTTACATTATGAAAAATTGAAAAGGAGAATATACACAATGGATTCTTGTAGAATTTATTGTGTAAGTATATGTATGAAGAATTTTGATGAAAAAAGACCTGACCCCGATATGCTTTTGAAAAGCATTGAACATAGTGAAGTAAATCGAAGGGGACGCCTTAAAATTTTCTTTGGATATGCTGCTGGTGCAGGGAAAACCTATGCAATGTTAGATGATGCACAGGAACAATTAAGAAGTGGTGTAGATGTTATTATTGGATATGTGGAACCCCATACACGTCCTGAAACGATGCAGCTATTAAATGGATTGCCTGTAATGCCATATAAGGTTGTGAAATATAAAAACATAAATCTCAATGAGTTCGATTTAGACGGAGCACTAGAAAGAAAACCTGCTCTTATTCTTGTAGATGAACTTGCACATTCTAATGCGTATGGTGTACGTAACAAAAAGAGATTTCAGGATATCGAAGAACTTCTCAATGCAGGGATTGATGTGTATACAACTGTAAATGTTCAGCATATAGAAAGTCTCAATGACGTTGTTCAAGATATCACCCATGTCTATGTGAGAGAAACCATACCTGACTATATTTTTGACAATGCGGATAAAATTAAATTGATAGATATTGAGCCTGATGAGCTGCTAAAAAGGCTTGAAATGGGTAAGATATACCAAGCTAACAGGGCCAGCATGGCAATGGAAAATTTTTTTACAAAAGAAAATTTAAAGTTGCTTCGTGAAGTTGCTATGAGAAAAGCTGCAGATAGAATCAGTCATAACAATCAGAATGAACGTCAATTATCAGAGAGAACAGCGAATATAAAGTTACTTGTTTGTATGAGTAGTTCTCCTTCCGCAGCAAAATGCATACGTTGGACAGCAAGAACAGCAGAAGCATTTTATGCACCTTGGACAGCCGTATATGTGGAAAATAATAATAGCGAATATATGACAGAGGAACAAAAGAAAAGCTTCCATGCAAATGTGGAACTTGCAGAACAGTTGGGTGCTGATGTTGTAACCCTAAACGGTGTTGATGTTGCTTCTACAGTAGCTCAGTATGCGAAACTTTCGGGAATAACGAATATCGTAATAGGGAAAAGCAGAAATAAAAAGACATTAAAAAGTTTATTTAGGATGGATTTAGAGGATAAGCTTATTTTGTTGTTATCAAATATTGAAATACACATTATTACAGACAGTAATACAGCAAAACCTTATATAAAATCTAAAAAAATTGCATCTAGAAAAAATTGGCTTTTATCAAGAAATGAAATATTAAAAACAATAATCATTCTAATCACTGCAAGTCTTCTTTCGGCTGGATTAAAAGTGATTGGAATGGGTGATCAAAATGTTGTTATGACGTATATTTTATCTGTGCTGATTATTTCAAGAATTACTTCTGGTTATGCTTATGGAGTATTAGCTTCTATTTTAAGTGTACTGATATTCAACTTCCTATTTACAGAACCATATTTTACTTTTTATGCAATACAGAGAGGTTATCCTATTACTTTTTTGATTATGTTGATAGTTGCACTTATTACAAGCGCATTGACGGTTCGCATTAAAACTCAGGCTAGATTTGCTGTGGAAAGAGAACAACGCACAGAGGTATTATATGAAATTAATAAAAAACTTCTGGCAACTAGAGGACTTGACAATATAGTGACATTAACCATTGAATATATTACAAAGATATTTGGCCGTTCTACAATCTTTTATACGGAAGATCCCCAAAATGGTTCATCAGGTACCTTAATGCAATCTTCAGAAGATCCAGATTCAATCTTTATGTTATCGGCAGATGAAATTGCAGTTGCACACTGGGTATTTATTAATCAAAAGCGGGCAGGGGCAGGTACAGATACTCTAATGGGTGCGGGGGCTTTTTATATGCCTCTAATTTCCCAGGGTAATGTAGTAGGTGTTCTTGGAATATCCTGTGCAAATGGGAAACTTCTCGATCAAAATAATCGTGCATTTTTAAGAAGAATTACCTCGCAAGTGGCAATGGCATTGGAGAGACAACGTTTATCAGACGAACAGAGACTTATTTTGGTTGAAACTGAAAAAGAAAAGATGAGAAGTAATTTACTTCGTGCGATTTCTCATGATTTACGTACTCCACTGACTGGAATTTTGGGCGCTAGTTCAGCAATACTTGAAAATAATGATAAGATGAATAAACAAACTCAAAACGAACTAATATTAAATATTAAGGAAGATTCACAGTGGCTTATTCGTATGGTTGAAAATCTTTTATCTGTAACACGTATCAATGAAGATACAGCCAATGTGGTCAAAACACCAGAGGCAACTGAAGAAATTGTTGCTGAAGCAGTAAGTAGAATTAGAAAGAGATTTAAGGAACGCAAAATAAACGTAAAAGTCCCAGTTAAACTTTTAATGGTTCCAATGGACGGGACACTTATTGAACAGGTGATTATTAATCTGATAGAAAATGCAATTAAGCATTCAGGAGATGATACAGTGATTGATGTTAACGTTACAAAGATCAATAATTCTGCAGTATTTGAAGTGAGTGACAACGGAGAAGGAATTTCTGAACAAGATTTCCCCTATTTATTTGAAAGTTATGTCCCTAATGGGAAAAGAACTTCTGATTCTTCAAGGGGAATGGGGATAGGTCTTTCGATTTGTATGTCAATTTTGAAAGCACATCAAGGAAAAATGGAAGCAGAAAATAAAAAAGAGGGAGGTGCAATTTTCAGGTTTACATTACCACTTGAGGGGGGGGAAGGGAATGAGCAATAAGCTATTAGTGCTGTTGGTAGAGGATGAAGCTGCAATCAGCAATTTCATTTCGGCGGTTCTGACTTCAAATGATTATAGTGTAATCAAAGCAAAAAAAGGGAAAGATGCAGTTATGATGACAGCATCTTATTGTCCAGATTTGATTCTGCTTGATCTAGGATTACCTGATATGGACGGTATAGAAGTACTTGATAATATTAGGTCATGGAGCAATATTCCCATTGTTGTGGTATCTGCTCGTGGTCATGAGCGGGAAAAAGTGGAGGCTCTTGATTTAGGAGCAGATGATTATATAACAAAACCATTTGGAACATCTGAACTACTTGCCAGAATACGAACAGCTGTAAGGCATAGTCAGAAAGCGCAGGAAGAAAGCCATCTAGAAGCAGAAAAAATATGCATTGGCGATCTTAACATTGATTATAAAAAAAGAATTGTAAAAGTAGAAGGAAAAGAAGTTCATCTCACTCCAATAGAGTATAAAATTATAGTGTTGCTCTCCCAAAATGTAGGGAAAGTTCTTACCCATGATTTTATTGTAAAAGAAATATGGGGTCCTTATATAAATGAAACCCAAACTCTTAGAGTTAACATGGCAAATATTAGGCGAAAAATAGAGAACAATCCTGCAGAACCTAAATATATTGTAACAGAGGTCGGGGTAGGTTATAGGATGGTTGATGAAATATTATAGATGTTGTAACAAAGGTTAATAAAGC
>JBEQBT010000175.1:0-7177 GCA_041639705.1 Clostridiaceae bacterium
CCCTAATGAGGGATATGTATGTACAAATTCCAGGAAAGGGAAGTAACAGGATAAATGCAGCATATGCATTTGGAGGGTCATCACTTGCCATAAAGACAATAAATACAAACTTTGGGCTTGATATTAAGGATTATGTTATGGTGGATTTTTTCGGCCTGGAGAAGCTGATTGATTCTTTAGGAGGAGTTAATATAAATGTCTCAAATGCTGAGGCGGGGGTTTTAAATGTCAATGAAGCTGAAATAAATAATTCAACTGGAAACAAAGTGCCAAAGATTAAGGCAGGAAATCAAACCTTAAATGGTAGGCAGGCAGTTGCATACTGTAGAATCAGATATGTGGGGCATGCAGATTATGAAAGAACTGAAAGACAACGGAGGGTGCTAAATGAAATATTAAGGAAGGTTAAACAAGATGGGATTACAAAACTTCCAAAAACTATTTCTACAATACTTCCTTATGTAAAAACAAGCTTATCTGCTGGAGAGGTATTGAAGCTTGGATTAAAGTCAATAGGTTTTAAGTCGGAAAATATTGAACAATATAGATTACCCGTTGATGGAACTTATACGAGCCAATATATAAAAGATATGGCGGTATTGGTTCCAAATATAGAGGAGAATAGAAAAAAGCTTTATGAGTTTGTTTATAATATTAAATAAGTGATTTCTAACTCAGACTGTAGTGGTCGATGCCCACATCGACAAAGCATTAGCGTTGCAGGTGATACCTGCATCAACTGTTGGAATTACGTACATGGCAAATGCCCCAAGCCGATGTGGGCATCGGCCACTACAATTTTAAGCCACGTCATACATATACGATTTATTTAAATATGTACAATACATATTAAAAACCAGTCCTTTTGTTGATGGACTGGTTTTTTTGTTATATAATGCTAGTATAAGAAAATTTTTAGGGGGTGGCTTAGTGAATCAAAGAATTATAGCACTTTTTACAGCAGTTTTTGTGTTAATGTCATCTACTGCGCTTGCAGCAAGGAAGGATTTAAAGGAATCCTATAGCAAGGATTTAAGGATAGGAATTAAAAATATGATGGCTACAGCCTTAAATGTAACCTTTAATGGAAGCTATAAGACAGGAAGCGATGTGATTAAATCAGGGACAAGCATGGTATTAAGTCAGACTAATGGAAAAATTTTATTTAATAATATAGAATATAGTGAGGTTACATTTGTACCTGATAGCCTGGCCACAACTATTACACTTGAAAATGGGGCAAAAAAATATAATTTTATTGGAAGCATTACATTTAAAGTTCTAGCTGATGGGAATATACTTCCCATTAATTCAGTAGATATTGAAACATATCTTAAGGGTGTTGTTGGTTTTGAGATGTCAAACTCCTATCCAATTGAAGCATTGAAGGCTCAGACTGTGGCAGCAAGAAACTATGCCCTATCAAACATTGGAAAGCACAGTAGCGAAGGTTATGATTTAAGTGATAGCACAAGTGACCAGGTATATAGAGGATATAATTCTGCATATGGAAATGTAATAAAAGCAGTAGAGGAAACAAAGGGAATGGTGCTCGTATATAACGATAGCCCAGTTGCTGCTTTTTATTCGGCTAGTAATGGAGGATATGTTGAAAGCTCAAAGAATGCATGGGTTTCAGATATACCATATTTACAGGCAAAGGAAGACAGCTTTGATTTAACAAAATGGCCTAGCGGGGATAAAAGATTTACTACCTCAGATATTGATGCAAAACTCAAGAGTAAAGGAATCCTTACTGAACAGGATAAATTTATAAGATTAAACATTGATACTATTCAAAGAAATGAAAGCACAAGAGTTGGAAGTATTGAAGTAGTATATGCTGATATTAATGGAGTTGAAACTATTAAAGCTATCACTAAGGAAAGAGCTTGGTCATTTTTATCACTGGCAAGCTCCCTATATAGTGTTACATATGATGCAGCTGCTGATACTTATACCTTCTCAGGGATGGGAAATGGTCATGGAGTAGGGCTAAGTCAGATAGGTGCCAGAAATAGAGCAAATGCAGGTCAAAAATATGATGAAATATTGACCTTTTACTATACCGGAACAGAATTGAAGGGTGTTGGAGATATTATTGAGGGCTTTTCAATAAGTAAATATGAAGCTTATGTTGGTGATACTATAAACTTTACTGCAAAAGCATCCTCATCTTCTACACTATTTAAATATACTGTAGAAAATAATGGTCAGATAATATATACAAGGGATTATACAAATGATCCAAATGCATCATATAGGGTTGACAGGTCAGGGTATTTTACAGTTAACCTATATTCAAAGGATTCTTCTTCCTCAAGGGAATATGATGAACATAAGACAGTAAGCTTCTCGGCAATTAGCCTTCTTGAAATCGCAGGGATAAGTGTATTAAATGAGAAGGTAGTAGTTAATAAACCTATTACTGTCAATGTTGAAATAAATGGGGGAGCTGCAGCAGGGGTAGAATATAAATTTGAAGCTGAAAAGGATAACATAATATTCCATTCTGGAACTGTAGATGTGCCTGGCTTTACATTTACTCCTCAATTAACTGGAGAGTATACAATTTATGCATCAATAAAGGATAAGGCAAGTACTAAAAGCTTTGATGATATGGAAAACATTAAAATATTAGTTAATGCCGAAGGAAAGCCTGCCATAACACCTGTTCCTGCTGTTAAGTTTTCATTTACCAGAAATCTTAAAAAAGGGATTAGTGGCAATGATGTTAAAGCACTTCAAACCGCACTTAAAACCCTTGGATACTTTAGCTATCCATCCCTTACTACCTACTATGGAGATGTGACAGTATCTGCAGTATCAGCCTTTCAAAAGAAAAGCGGGTTAATTGCTAATGGAATTGTGGATAGCAAAACCGCAGCAGCTATTAACTCTGCACTAATTGCAAAGGCAGGGAATGCAAGTAATGTTCCAGCTCCACCACCACCTACAACTGTGACTCCTGCTTTTACTGCATCAAGAACATTAAAACTAGGAATGTCAGGTAGTGATGTAGGAAAGCTTCAAGATGTATTAACAAAACTTGGAGTTTACAACTATGGTAAGGTAACAAATTATTTTGGAACAGTAACTCAAACCTCTGTTAAAGCATTCCAAAAAGCCAACGGAATGAGCCAAACAGGAGTTGTAGATGCTGCTGTTGTGAAGAAGATAAATGAGAAGTTAAAGTAGTGGTCGATGCCCACATCGACAGGGTATTAACTGCTTGGAAGATATCTGCATTGATAGTAGCAACCACGTATTTGGAAGTGCTTCAAAGCCGATGTGGGCATCGGCCACTACGGGGGTTGATTGTGTTCAATGTAGGGCAAACAGTGTTCACCCATATAGTGAAATATACAAGGATGCAGAAATATTTAATATTTCTGCATCCTTTCTGTTTTAATTGACGTATATCTATATATCCATGCTTATTTAATGTTTTACTCTTCTAAAGTATTGGAGTATAATAAATATGTTCACAAAGGAGGAGAGAAATCATGAAAAGACAGTTTAAACAAGCTGCGCTTGTTGTCCTTGATATTATTTTTATTAACATGTCAATATTTGTTGCATATTTTATAAAATTTCAATGGTTAATTCCCCCTGCTTATCTAAAAATTTATTTCAAATCATTTATTCCTATTACTATTATTATGATAGCCAGCTTTTATATTTTCAAATTATATAAAAGCATATGGAGATATGCAAGCATAGATGAATTAAACTCTGTAATTTTTGCTGTAAGTGCTGGAGCATTTACAAGCTTTTTATATGGATTGATAGTAGGAGATAGGCTTCCATATAGTGCATATTTTGTTATGTGGGCATTGACTATTATGGCATCAGGTGGAATAAGGTTTTTAAGAAGAATAATTGGAAGCATTGAAATGGTACCAAGTGAGGTTTTAAAAAAGAGTAAAAGAATACTAATTGTTGGTGCTGGGGATTCAGGAGCTATGCTTGTAAGGGAAATGAGAAAACGTCCTGAAATGGGATACATTCCAGTTGCCTTTGTAGATGATGAGGAGAGTAAAAAGGGAAAGATTATACATGGAGTTCCTATTATCGGTCAAAGAGATGATATTGTACAAATAGTAATTGATAAGGACATTGATGAAATATTGATTGCAATGCCTTCAGCTGAAAATAGTGATATAAGGGAAATAATAAACATATGTAGTGAAACAGGGTGTAAACTAAAGACATTACCTGGTATATATGAGTTAATAGATGAAAAGGTTACAATTAGCCAGATAAGAGATGTGGAAATTGAAGATTTACTTGGACGTGATCCTGTTGAGCTTAATATTGATGAAATAGCAGGATATGTTAAAAACAAGGTTGTAATGGTTACAGGTGGAGGCGGCTCCATAGGCTCTGAAATCTGCAGACAGATAACCAGGTTTAATCCTAAAAAGCTCATAATTTTAGATATTTATGAGAATGGGGCATATGACCTTCAGATGGAACTTAACAAGAAGGCTCCATACATTGATAAAGAGGTAATAATTGCATCTGTTAGAGAGAAAGATAGACTGGATGAGGTATTTAAAAGATTTAGACCACAGGTTGTATTCCATGCTGCTGCACATAAGCATGTGCCGCTTATGGAGGGCAATCCAAAGGAAGCAGTTAAGAATAATATATTAGGGACACTTAATCTTGCTGAATGTGCTGACAAATATGGGGTTGAAAAGTTTGTTCAGATATCCACTGACAAGGCAGTAAATCCAACAAATATTATGGGTGCTACAAAAAGGGTATGTGAGATGATTATTCAATCCATAAATAAGGAAAGTAAGACAGAGTTTGTTGCCGTTAGGTTTGGAAACGTTTTAGGAAGCAATGGCTCAGTAATCCCACTTTTCAAAAAGCAAATAGCTTCAGGTGGACCTGTTACAGTTACACATCCAGATATAACCAGGTACTTTATGACAATACCAGAGGCGGCACAGCTTGTTATACAGGCTGGGGCAATGGCAAAGGGTGGAGAAATATTTATTCTTGACATGGGAAAGCCAGTTAAAATGGTGGATCTTGCCAAGGATTTAATCAGACTTTCAGGATTTGAGCCTGATAAGGAAATAAAAATACAGTTTGTTGGCCTTAGACCTGGTGAAAAGCTCTATGAGGAACTGCTTATGGATGAGGAAGGAATTCAAAATACAAAGCATAAGAAAATATTCATTGGCAGACCGGGAGAGTTTGGTTTTGATGATGTAAAGAAAAGCATAGGGATACTTCAGGATACGCTTGAGTATGATGATGAGGCTGTATTTGATGCTGTTGAGGAATTAGTGCCGACTTATAAGAGGAAAAAGTAAAATATGTCTTGAAACATCTCTCAATGCATACGAATAAAATAAACTTGTAGTGGCCCATGTTCCCACATCGGCAATAGGCATTTGCAGGCACAGATGATTTTTGTTATTGATTTTGGTATAGTCATAAACCACAATGCAAGTCAATGTGGGCATCGACCACTACGGGTGGGGAAGTTTTTGCAGAGTTTTGCAATTATTAATTTTTATACACGTATATACCAATATACACATAAATAAATTGACGTTAATATGCTATGGAGGTATAATTATTAACTGAGAATCTTTTAACAGTTATTTTTAGATAATTATACAATTTTTATATTAATACACTCAGGAGGGTGAGTTTATGTCAATGAAAGAAGAGCTTATTGAAAAGTTGAAAAGTAGAACAGCAGTAATAGGAGTGGTTGGACTTGGTTATGTAGGACTTCCCCTTGCAGTTGAAAAAGCAAAGGCAGGGTATAGAGTAATAGGTTTTGATGTACAACAAAAAAGAGTTGATATGGTGAATCAGGGACATAACTATATTGGAGACGTTGTTGATGAGGATTTAAAGAAACTAACTAGTTCAGGAAACCTTTTGGCTACAACAGATTACTCAAAGATTGCAGAGGTTGATGCTGTAGCAATTGCTGTTCCAACTCCACTTGATAAATATAAGCAGCCAGACGTTAGCTATGTTGTTAACTCAACAACTAGTATTTCAGAGTATATTCATAAGGGAATGCTTGTAGTACTGGAAAGTACAACATATCCAGGAACTACTGAAGAGGTAGTAAAGCCAATACTTGAGAGAACAGGATTAAAATGCGGAGAAGATTTCTATTTAGCATTTTCACCAGAGCGTGTTGATCCAGGTAACAAGCAATTTAAAACAAAGAATACTCCAAAGGTAGTTGGTGGAGTTACAAAGGATTGTACAGAGGTTGCTGCAATAATGTATAGAAATGTATTGCAGGGTGAAATATTTGAAGTATCCTCACCAGCAGTTGCTGAAATGGAAAAAATACTTGAAAATACATTTAGAAATATAAACGTTGCACTTGCAAATGAAATGGCAATACTTTGTGAGAGAATGGGTATTGACGTTTGGGAAGTAATAGAGGCAGCAAAAACAAAGCCATATGGTTTTATGGCCTTTTATCCAGGACCTGGACTTGGTGGACATTGTATTCCAATAGATCCATTCTACTTAACTTGGAAGGCTAGAGAATATGATTATCATACAAAGCTTATTGAAATAGCTGGAGAAATAAACGACTCCATGCCTGATTTCGTAGTTGAAAAAGCAGGACATTTATTAAACGATTTTAAGAAGCCTTTAAATGGAGCAAATGTGCTGTTGCTTGGTGCAGCATATAAAAAGGATATAGATGATATGAGAGAATCACCAGTGTTAAAGGTTATTGAAATTCTGGAAAAGAGAAATGCTGTAATTTCATATAATGACCCATATATACCAGAATTTAAACATGCAGAAAAACAGTATAAATCAGTAGAAATTACAAAGGAAATGATTTCTTCAGCTGATATAGTAATATTAACAACAGACCATTCAGACTATGATTATAACATGATAGTTGAAAATGCAAAGGTTGTACTTGATACTAGAAATGCAGCTAAGAATGTAGTTAATAGAGAAAAAATTCATAAACTATAATTTTAACAGGCTAAACGAGCAGTTTAGCCTGTTAATGAAATATAAATAAAGCATTAATGTAGACCAGCTAAGCAAAGTCAAGTGATTTTAATAAATTATTTTTGCAAGTTAATAAAAATAGTTATGCAAATAGTTATGAAAAAAGAGTATCATAATCAAGCTGCCTAGATTATGCTGAAATAAA
>JBEQBT010000176.1:0-7176 GCA_041639705.1 Clostridiaceae bacterium
CTACGTCATCAGCGTTTATTAACCTTCCCAAATCAGCTTTATAGTAACGACTCTGCAGATAATATAACCCAGTCTCGGTATCATACCTATATCCTCTGTACCTATATGGATTCTCAATTCCCAAACTATCCTTCAAGCTGCCATCAATGCTTTCAAGCTTGCCCCAGGAATCATAGCTATAGGATACCACCTTATTCCCTGCCATATCCATAAGCCCTGTAATATCACCCTGGGCATTTCTTATATAGTCATATCTAACTCCATCAAGCTCCATTGACACAAGCTTTCCTGCAGCATCATATATAAAGTACATTTTGTCTGTAATTGTATTGCTGCTTGTATCTATTGTCTCCTGATAGGTTACCTTATCTCCTATAAGATAGTATTTTGTTACCCTGCTGCCTTCAGCTTTTTCCGTCCTTATCCCATCGGAATTGTATTTGAAGGAAACATCCAGCCCGTTTCCTGATATGGATTTCAGCTCTCTTCCTTCCCAGGTGTAGCTGTATCCTGCATAATTAGTCAGGTTTCCTATTGCATCATAGGATAGGCTTTGTCCATTGTAGCTTGTCAGCAGATCCTTCCAAGCGGGATCATATGAATAGCTTATGACATCAGGACTGCCTGCTTCTCCAGTTTCTGAATAGGTTACTGTACTCTTTTCTTTTATATTTCCACCTGCATCATAGCTGTAGGTCAGCTTTTTCACAAGCTTACCTGAGGAGTAATATTCCTCACCTTTTAGCTCATCCAGGTTGTTATAGAAATATTTTACCATGCCGGTGCCTTCGGTAATAGTCTCTATATTACCATTTTTATCGTAGGTGTAGGATATTTTACTTCTATTGTTACGAGCTAAAGGTACCAGGTACTGGAGAAATGAGAGATGAACTTCTCTCTCCAATGCCTGGCACCTTTAGCTCCATTAGGAAAAAACTCATTTAAAAATATTTTTAATTATGTTATAAAAATACTCGCAAGCATCTTCTTCAAGTGAAAAGTGTTTTTCATTGTATCTCTTTCCTCTTTCACAATAATATAATTCCCATGTTCCATATACTTCTTCAATATAATATCTGTCGTTGTATATACCACCTACTAATGAATAACTATCCTCAGGAATTTCTGCCTCCTTAAGTTTATTTATCAATTCTTGTTTTTTCATTTTTTATCGCCTCACTTTTATTTAAGCTCCATTAAGTCTCCTCTATTTATCAGGTCCCAAATTGATTCATTAAAGAAGAATTGTATTCCCCCACCAGGCTGACCAAACCAAGGTGCTATTTTACCTTCCATTATATCTATAGGTTTTACTACCTTGTAAACATTATAAGGCTTACTATATGCATCTGGCAGTAATGCTCTCATTGGTGCTGGTGTACCCCAAGAGGTGATGCATAAAAACCTCCAGGATAGCCATATCTATCTATTGTTTTTCCATATAATACCTGATATGAATGGAGAAGGGGACAGCTCTTACAAATTTTATGTATTAAAAATTATTTTTATAATCTATTCCATAAGTCACTAAGATATAATCTTGTAGAAATACAAAAATTAGTAGATAATACTTGTTTTTAGCAACCTTTTCATAGCTTGTCCACCCATTGCTGTCCGATCTATAGGGTATATTTTATTCTGATGATTAATAAAAACACTCATAGATCTATAAAAAACTCAATTAGCTGCTGCTTTCTCATTTTTGCACATAATGAAGGTGGAATGCTTGACATGATTATGCCTGGGCATGATATCAGCTTCTTTGTGTTGCTTAGTTGATATTTATCCAGGCATGGATTGAATTCTTCTTAAGATGGAATATATGAGAATTGTTCCTGTTCACTATAGAACCTTTTGAGGTCTCCTTGAAACTTCACCCCCATGTTTTCATGATAGACTACAAATCCAGCAATATCTCCAACATAGCTTTCAATAGTCTTGGGGCTTTTTTCGTCCTCCTTCAGGTATCTTTTAAATTTCTCCACAAAATCTGTTGCCATCTTTCTACTCCTTTCATTTGTTTTTGGGAAAAAGAAAAGAGCTAACGCTCTGAACGTTAGCCCTCAATGTTACTATGATTATAATATATATTTGATTTTTCCTTTGATTCGGTTGATGATACAAGTGCTCTCACTTCAGAATTTAGATTATGCAGTAAATCTTAGAGATACAAATTATATTTCTCTATGACTCTTTCAATTAATTCACGAACGTTTATTTGATCTAAAAATTCTGTGGTGAGTTTCATAGTTTTTTTGTAGTGAGATTTTCCATAAAACGTATAAATCTTAGTTACTTGTATTGTTTAAACCGGGAGTGTTACCTTCTTCTCTTTTTATTCTTAGTTTGATGTTTATATAATTTATTTAATACATCTAGAGAATCTGTTAGAAAATCCATCTTATCTTCTAATTTTTCTACATCATTTTCTATTTTCACAATACATTTTTGTATCACTTCAAGTGGTATATCTCCATTAACTGATTCTAAAAGGGTTAAAGTTTGTCTACTTACCTCAAAACTATCATCGTTCAGAAAATCAACAAGCGATTCTATGAAAGGTATATAATTTAGCGATTCAAGAGAATAAAGAAGAGTACCTCTACTTCCTTTTGTTTTTGGGTGTTTTAATAAGTTAATAATTGGTTCCACAGCGTTATCACAACCAATGTCTGATAGTGCTATGGCAATAGCATTTCTTAATATATGATTATCAGTACTCTGCAAATACTCAAGCAAAACAGGTGTAGTAGCCGTTTCCTTATTACTCCCGATTTCTTCAACAATTTTGATTGCCTCATCAATGTTATTATTACTAATGCTCTCTTTCAATATATCTAGGTTCATAAATACCTCCTTTATTTCACTTTAGGTCTGCCAATAGAATCCCAATAATCAAACATCTCTCCTGCCATTTTACCGTCTTCTATATCGTTACCTCCAAATTGTGCCTTTCCTTTTCTATGCCACCAATTTTGAAAATTCTTATCATTGTAACCATACCAATTATCACGATCGCTTTTTTTACCACTTCTAAATGATTTACCTTTCTGTTCCTTAACAGATTTTGAAAACTTCATAGTATTTCCTGCTAGATTTGCCAATGAAGATGCCGCTACGCCAGCACTGACGGTTCCCGCTGCTCCAAAAGTAACAGCTCCTACTACAGTTGGTGATGTAACAAATGCAGCAGTATAGCTTGCACCTGTTCCAACAGAACTTGTTATACCTGTAGTGACATTACCAATCATTTTGCCACCATAATATGCAATATCATTACTTGGCGTGTAATATGACTGATACTGACCAAAAGTTAGGCTCTCTCCAATACCTGCTCCAACCCCCTGAATAAAATCAACAACACCTCGTAGAATTGCCCTAATACTCCAGTATCCTGAAGGGTCACTCATATTAACAGGATTATTCATACAGTAGGCAAATAGATTATTTGATAACAATTCCCCTCTTTTGCCAACAATACCATCAGTATTAATAAATCTTCCCCACTCAGGGTTGTAATACCTAGAATTCAAGTAATATAATCCAGTCTCAGTATCATACCTATATCCTCTGTACCTATAAGGATTCTTTATACCTAGACTATCCTTTAGGCTGCCATCAATGCTTTCAAGCTTGCCCCAGGAATCATAGCTATAGGATACAACCTTATTTCCAGCCATATCCATAAGCCCTGTCATATCACCCTGAGCATTTCTTATATAGTCATATCTAACTCCGTCAAGCTCCATTGACACAAGCTTTCCTGCAGCATCGTATATAAAGTACATTTTATCTGTAACTGAGTTATTGCTATCTATTGTCTCCTGATAGGTTACCTTATCCCCTACAAGATAATATTTTGTTATCTTATTGCCATCAGCCTTCTCTGTCCTTATCCCATCAGAATTGTATTTGAAGGATAAATTCAGCCCGTTCCCTGATATATTCTTTAGCTCTCTTCCTTCCCAGGTGTAGCTGTATCCTGCATACCCAGTCAGATTTCCTATTTCATCATAGGATAGGTTTTGTCCATTGTAGCTTTTCAGCAGATCCTTCCAATTGGAATCATATGAATAGCTTACAACATCAGGACTGCCTGCTTCTCCACTTTCTGAATAAGCAACTGTAGTCTTGGTTTTAATATTTCCACCTGCATCATAGCTGTAGGACAGTTTTTTTACAAGCTTGCCTGAGGAGTAATATTCCTCATCCTTCAGCTCATCCAGGTTGTTATAGAAATATTTTACCATGCCGGTGCCTTCAGTAATAATCTCTATATTACCGTTTTTATCGTAGGTGTAGGATATTTTATTTCCATCACCATATACGATACTTTCAACCTTTCCCCCACTGTTATAATTATAGGTCATATAGGTTCCCGTAATCTTATCTGTACCATCTGCATTCTTGCCATCAACAATATTTACGCTTTTTATTCTCCCTATGCTGTCAAATTCATATTTAATTTTTTTGTTACTGCTGCTGTCAATTACTACGTCTGTATTTTTATTGTCCTTGTCATAGACATAGCCTGTTGAGTAGGCATCACTTCCTATGATATTTATAAGTTTTGAAAGGTTATTGTTTAAATCATATTCAAAGGATGTTTCGGTATCAATAAACTTTAAAGCATCATCTGTGTCTGCAGGGGAATTGCTCGTACCTGAAATCCTTGCAAGCCTGTCGGCAAAATCATAAAAATATCTGTAGCTTACTTCATTTACAAGGTCCTCATGATAGCCTAAATTTCCACTGCCGTCATATTCAAACTTATACCTTTCCTCAATGCCATATTTTTGGGTTTTAACTCTGTCAAGATTATCATAATCCCAGCTTATTGTTAAACCGTTTCCATATGAAGAGCTCAGCAGCTTTCCGGTATTAACCTTATAGAGAAGGCTGTCCTTGTCTATAACATCCTTTACTTCATAGCTATTATCTATCAGCTTACGATCCCCTGCATATACAGTCTTAGTGTTGCCAAACTCATCGTAATTAAATACATAGTTAAAACCATTATGGGTTATTGTTTTTATCCTATCATTCTCATAGGAATATTCATTTTTTACTACAATTTCAGTACCATCCTCAGAATCCCCAGTACCCTTTGATACAATATCAAGCCTGTCATTCATCTGATTGTAGGAATAGGAGGTAACTTTTCCATTAGCATCTGAAACGCTGTCTAGTGTGCCTTTTTTCTCATCATAGTTGAAGCTTACAGTATTTCCATCAGCTCCGGTTAAGGTTTTAATATAGTTCCCACCTTGATATATACCATCAGAATTATATTGAGCAGATGAGGTAAGAACACTGGAAGTAAGATCTCCTACACTAGCTGTTTCAGGATTCCCATAGTCATCATATGTGAAAGAATATACTACATTTTCGGCTGTTGTTGCTTTTTCAAGTTTATGGGTAGGGTTATTATCTGCATCCTTAAAATACTGATAGTTAAACTTATTTCCCTTTGGATCTATATATTTTAACATCTCGTTATTTGTTTCATATTCAAAGTTAGAATCCTGACTGGCTGACTCTGTAACATTAATTAGGTTTCCCTTACCATCATATTTATAGCTTTGTCCAAAACCCTCTTTATACAGCTGAACTCCGTCAAAGTATACAGTGTTTGCATTGTTGTAGTATATGGCATAAACGTATATTGCATCAAATGTATTAACCTTATGCTCAGGATCATTTGGGTCATTATTTGGATCTTCAGGATTCTCAGGTGGAGTCAGGGCAATCTTTTCTTCTATATACTGCCAGTCAGAGGAATCCTCGTTAAATGGCACAACATTCCATTCAACTGTTCCATCAGGCTTTTTAAAGCCTACATCAAGGGCAAAATATCTTCCCGGTGGCAGGGAAACCGAATCTCCCCTTGCCCAGCCTCCTACTACAAATGTATCATCTGAAGTACCTGAAACATTTATAACCTGGTACAGCGCCTTTGACTTATCCGATGCACCGTTGATTCTGAATGCACTTCTATCAAGTCCCGGTATACCTGGGTCATTCTGTATTGCGCTTAAAAGTGTATCATTAGCATCAGTATATGAATTTTTTGTCCATGATAGGGGAGTTCCTGTACCATATTTAAAATCTGAGTTTTCTATAAGGTTATACCTGTTTGCCAGGGTACCTTCCTCAAGCTGCAGTGCGTCAAACCAGGCATTACCTGTCACACCTGTAATGCCTGCCCTAGCATAAACAGTTGTACTGCTTGAATCTGCTGGAACTGTAAACTTTACCTCAAGCCTCTGCCAATCCTTATTTCCATTAACAAATTTACTGTCAACTGTTACAGGGTTACCTAACTTATCATAATATACTACGAATAGTCCTGCTCCGGCATTGTTAACCACTGATACATTGTCAGTTGTTACATATGCCGAAAAGGTATAGGTTTTTCCCTTTGTCAGGGTTAAGGTTTGTCCAAAGTATTGCCTTGATGAAGTATTGCTTTTGTATATTTTTAAAGACTGTTTACCCAGGTAGGCCTTTGTCCCATCAAAGCTGCCTGAACCCGTTGAACCTGTATAGGCATTTGGGATCCAATCCGTTGCTGCTTCTGCATTATGGTTCTTGAGATAGTTTATGATAGTTTTTTGAAGCTTGGAGGTGTTTGATAACCTATTTTTATTATCTTTATCATTAAAGTATTTATAGTACTGTGCACTTCCTTCCGCATCCCTTATGCTTATTGTGTTTCCCATATCGTTAAACTGATATATATCTTTTCTTCCAAGGGCATCTGAAATATTGTTGAATTAGTTCCATATAAAAGATCCAGCCAATTACCATCTGCTCCCTTTGAGCCTATTTCTTTGATTTGGCTTATTCTTTTTGCCTGTCCTGTAAAATAGGCATATTCCATTCTGTAGCCTTCATTATTAGAAACCGATTTCAAGGTTCCATTCGTAGTATTATAATCATAAGACGACATTTCAGTATCAGGATACACTATATTCTTGAGTTTATCACCATCATATATATAACTTGTTTTTCTTTCTGATGGATCAATTATTCCGGAAAGTTTCCCATTATCAAATTCAAATGTTGTAATTCTTCCAACTCCATCCCTTACAGAGTAGAGGGTTGTTCCATTATATGTTATATAAAGGGTATTGCCCTTATTATCTCTCATATTAAGAAGATAACCTGCTGAAG
>JBEQBT010000177.1:0-7161 GCA_041639705.1 Clostridiaceae bacterium
ACCGATGATGGAAGTCTTGGATACAAAGGGCTTGTTACAAATCTACTTAAAGAACTTGTTGAGAAGGAAAAGAAGCAATATGATTTGGTAGTAGCTATAGGACCTATGATTATGATGAAATTTGTAGCACTCTTAACAAAGGAGTTAAATATAAAAACAGTAGTAAGTCTCAATCCAATTATGGTCGATGGAACAGGTATGTGTGGTGCCTGCAGGATTACTGTTGGAGGAGAAGTAAAATTTGCCTGTGTGGATGGTCCTGAGTTTGATGGACATTTAGTAAATTTTGATGAATCAATGAGAAGACAGACAATATATAAGACTGAAGAAGGAAGAAAACAGCTTAAGTTAGAGGAGGGGGAAACCCCTCACAGAAAAGGCTGTGATTGCGAACCAAATTTAGTTGATAAGAATAATGATTTAAAAGAAAAAGAGGTGGTATGTAATGGATAGAATGAAGAGAATAAAAGTTGCAGAACAGCCGCCTGAAATCAGAGCAAAAAATTTCCAAGAGGTTTGCCTTGGATATACGGAAGAGGAAGCAAGGCAGGAAGCGGGAAGATGCCTTAATTGTAAAAAACCGATGTGTGTTACTGAGTGCCCTGTAAGTATAAGTATACCAGAATTTATTCAGCATGTTAAAAATGGAGAGTTTGAAGAGGCCGCGAAGGAAATAGGAAAGTCTAGTGCTCTTCCAGCAGTGTGTGGAAGAGTATGTCCACAAGAAGTGCAGTGCGAAGGTAAATGTATTCTTGGTATAAAGGGAGAAGCTGTAGCTGTAGGAAAGCTTGAGAGATTCGTGGCAGATTGGTCCAGAAGAAATAAAATAGATTTAAGCAATAAAAAGAAAAGCAACGGTAAAAAAGTTGCTGTTATAGGAAGTGGTCCAGCAGGACTTACTTGTGCAGGAGACCTTGCTAAAGAGGGATATGAGGTTACCATATTCGAGGCTCTTCATGAACCAGGAGGGGTACTTGTATATGGAATACCTGAATTCAGACTGCCTAAGGAAACAGTAGTAAGACATGAGATTGATAACGTAAGAAAACTTGGTGTGAAAATTGAAACCAATGTGATCATAGGAAGGACCATAACTATTGATCAGCTTATAAATGAAGAGGGCTTTGATGCTGTATTTATTGGTTCAGGAGCAGGGCTTCCTAAATTTATGGGGATTCCTGGTGAAAATTTAAATGGAGTATTTTCTGCCAATGAATTTCTTACAAGAAACAACCTAATGAAAGCCTTCAAGGAGGATTATGATACACCTATAAAGATAGGCAAGAAAGTTGCAGTAGTAGGTGGAGGAAACGTAGCAATGGATGCTGCAAGGACGGCCCTAAGGTTGGGCTCTGAAGTTCATATTGTGTACAGAAGATCTGAAGAAGAGCTTCCTGCCAGAGTAGAAGAAGTACATCATGCTAAAGAAGAAGGAATTATATTTGACCTTCTTACAAACCCTGTTGAAATACTTTCTGATGAAAATGGTTGGGTTAGTGGAATGAAGTGTGTAAAAATGGCTCTAGGAGAGCCGGATAGTTCAGGAAGAAGAAAACCCTTGGAAGTTAAAGGTTCGGAATTTATCCTACAGGTGGATACGGTAATTATGTCACTTGGTACTTCACCAAACCCTCTTATTGCATCAACTACAGAGGGACTAAATGTAAATAAACACAAATGTATAGTCACTGAGGAGGAAACAGGTCTAACTACTAAAGAAGGGGTATATGCAGGTGGAGATGCAGTAACAGGGGCTGCCACAGTTATACTTGCTATGGGAGCAGGTAAAAAAGCAGCAAAGGCAATAAATGAGTTTTTAGGGTAGGGGCCAGTTCTGAACCATTTTTCTCAAAGAATAATTCAAATAAAGCCTGGGTATAATATAACTAATCAAAACAAGGGAGTTGATATTATGCCCAGGCATTATCGTATTAAGCACTTTACATTCATATATCATGTAATGGTAAGAAGTATAAGCGAGGTACCCCTGTTTAAGGATGATGATGACAAGGATAAATACCTGCATTACATCCAAAGATATCAAAAAGAATTGGGTTTTAAGGTATATGGCTATTGCCTTATGACAAACCACGGACATATCATAATAGATGCAAATGGAGCGGATATATCAAAGGTAATGCATGATATAAACCTGTCCTATGCAACATATTACAATTACAGGCATAAGCGCCATGGTCACTTGTTTCAGGATAGATTTAAAAGTGAGGTTGTTGATACTGATAGATATCTATTTACATTATCGGCCTACATTCACAACAACCCGACAGATATTGCCGGTTATGAAACATGCCCAGAAAAGTTTAAATATTCTACACTTGGAATGTATCTTGGGCTAGAGAAAGACCTATTTGGAATAGTAGATGAGGGGTTTGTAATGGGATTTTTCAGTAAAAATGTTAAGCGCGCAAGAGAAAAATACTATAGCTTTGTTATGGCATGTAATGATGAAAGCATGATAGAGCATTATGATTTCAAGGATGAAAAGAGCCAGTACAGAAGTGAAAGAGCTGTGCTAGAAAGGAACTTTAAACCACAAGAGGTGATGAAGTTTGTAGAGATTTACACAAATACTGAAGAAAAAATGCTAAAGTGGAAATACAAAAGAGGTGCTAAGGAATGCAGAGCTCTATGTGTATTTTTAGTAAGGTATTATTGCGACTTTACATATAAACAGATATGCAGCCTAATAGGACGGCTAACGCTAACCAGGGTATCAGAATTATCTAAGATAGGTCTCAAACTGGTTGAAGAGGATGAAAGATATAAAAATGTAATGGAAGATTTCATAAAGTATAGAGCTGCATAGGAAGAAAAAATATTTATTTGGGGTTTTAAAAAAAAGATTCAAGCAATTTTATTAATAAATAATATGGATGGACAAGCTATGAAAAAGCTGATATGGAAACTAAAAAACAGCTAATAATTTTTATGCTAATGCAAAATTATTAGCTGTTTATCCTTGTACAATTGTTTAAAGGGCTAATTTCTCTTAGATAAAATAGATGTGAACTGGATCCTACTATGAAAGTAATGAACATCTATTATCACTTCAAGTAAAACACCTCAGAACTGGACCTTCCAAAACTCATCTAAAGTATTTTTTTAGAACATATTGATTCATTTGGACTAATGGTATAAGATAATATTAAGGAACATATGAACATATATTCATATGTTCATAATAAAGAGCATTAATTATTACTACATATAGAAGAACTGGGGGGAATATTATTATGGGGAACAACACAATGGAACTTACACTTGAAGGTTTAAACTGTGCAAACTGTGCAGCTAAAATCGAAAAGGGAGTTAATGAAATTGAAGGAGTTAGTTCTGCAAAACTCAATTTTATCACCAAGGTATTAACAATTGAACTCAATTCTCCAGAAAAAATTCAAAATATAGTTAAAAAAACAGAGGCAATTGTATATAAATATGAACCCGATGTTAAGGTATTAGAAGGAAATAGTAAAAAGGCTGCTACTAGGGGACATTTAATTAATGATGACATGAAAGAGTCAATGTTCAAAATTGCAGCAAGTGCTGTTATATTTGCATCAGCACAAATACTTAAGCTGCCATTTTGGGGAGAACTTACATTATTCTTCTTAAGCTATCTATTGGTTGGTTCGAAAGTGCTAATAAGAGCAATTAAAAATATACTTAAAGGACAGGTGTTTGATGAAAATTTCCTAATGTCCATTGCTACAATTGGCGCATTTGCAGTGGGTCAGTTTCCTGAAGGGGTAGCAGTAATGTTGTTTTACCAGGTAGGAGAGCTATTTCAGGATATGGCTGTTAGCCGCTCAAGAAGATCCATAGTTGATTTAATGGACATAAGAGCTGATTATGCAAACTTAAAAATAGGTGAGGATATTCAAAAAGTATCCCCGGAAGAAGTTAAAATTGGAGATATAATAGTAATTAAACCAGGTGAAAAGGTTCCATTGGATGGAAAAGTAGTTGAGGGTGATTCTGCAATGGACACCTCAGCCTTAACTGGTGAATCAGTACCAAGAAACGTTAGCCCGGGAGAGGAAATACTCTCAGGCTTTATAAATAAAAATGGAGTTTTAACTGTGATGGTAACAAAGAAATTTGGAGAGTCTACAGTTGCCAAGATTCTTGACCTAGTTCAAAATGCAACCACCAGGAAGGCTCCAACCGAAAATTTCATTACTAAATTTGCAAGATATTATACTCCTGTAGTTGTATTTTCAGCACTTGCAATTGCAATCATTCCACCGATTATAATTCCAGGAAGTCTGTTTTCAGACTGGCTGTATAGAGCATTAATATTCCTTGTAATATCCTGTCCCTGTGCACTGGTTATATCAATACCGCTTGGTTTTTTCGGAGGAATTGGTGGTGCATCTAAAAATGGCATTTTGATAAAAGGAAGTAACTTTTTAGAAGCCTTAAACAATGTAGAAACTGTTGTTTTTGATAAAACTGGAACCCTAACAAAGGGAACCTTTAAAGTTACAGAAATTAAGCCACAAAATGGATTTAATAATGATGAATTATTGAAATATGCAGCATATGCAGAAAGCTATTCATCTCATCCAATTGCAATTTCAATACTGAAGGCATATGGCGAAGGAATCAACAATAATGAAATAAAGTCATACAATGAAATAGCAGGGCATGGGGTAAAAGTTAACGTTAATGATAAAATAATTGTTGCTGGAAATACAAAACTTTTAGATAATGAAAATATTGAATATAGCAAAGTTGATTCCATAGGAACAGTGGTTCATGTTGGGGTTGACGGTAAATATGCTGGATGTATTGTAATATCCGATGAGATAAAAGAAGATTCTAAGGTCGCAATTGCAAACCTAAAAAAACTTGGAGTTAAAAAAACTGTTATGCTAACAGGGGATAATAGGCTGGTTGCAAACAGGATTGCAGAAAGCTTAAAGCTTGATGAGGTGTACTCAGAACTCCTGCCCCATGAGAAGGTTGAGAAGTTAGAAATGCTGGATAGACAAAAGTCACCAAATGGTAAGCTAATATTTGTAGGGGACGGAGTAAACGATGCTCCAGTACTTGCAAGGGCAGATATAGGTATTGCTATGGGAGGGCTAGGTTCAGATGCAGCCATTGAAGCAGCAGATGTTGTATTAATGACTGATGAACCATCAAAACTAATAGGCGCTATAAAAATTGCTAAGAGAACCAGAAAAATTGTTTTGCAAAATATTATATTTGCACTTGGGATAAAGCTTTTATTCCTCATCCTTGCGGCGGGGGGAGTGGCAACCCTGTGGGAAGCAGTATTCGCAGATGTAGGCGTTGCTGTAATAGCTATACTAAACGCCATGAGGGTTATGAGAATTAAGGATATTTAATGTATAGTATAGGAAGAATGCGTCGCAACATGTTAAATGTAAATTGCCCAGCGTCTAACTGAGACACTGTCATCCTGAAGGTCGTGAAGGATCTTTCCCTGAGGTACCCATTTAAATCTCATAATCTCATGTGGGTGGCACCAATGGTTAGGGTCGGATCTTAAATCGCACTTTGAGGAAAGATTCTTCGCTGCGCTCAGAATGACAGTAACCTTACAACGCATTACCACAAATAAGTAATAAGTCATATGGCTGCCACTTATTACGCACCCTACGGCGCATAACCACACAAATATTTATTATTAGAAGTCCACTGCACCTAATAATTGGAGGTTGACATTTTTCTATAAAAAGATATAATAGAAAGTGCGACGCAAGTCATAGTAATTATGGAGAGATGGCTGAGCGGCTTAAGGCGCACGATTGGAAATCGTGTGTAGGCTAATACCCTACCAAGGGTTCAAATCCCTTTCTCTCCGCCATTAACTTAATATTTGACCGTGCTAGATGGGGAGGTAGCGGTGCCCTGTTGCCTGCAATCCGCTATAGCAGGATTGAATTCCTTGCCTAGGTCCAGTCATGTAGGGTCCGCCCTTGATAAGTGGTGTTGATAATTGGGTCCCACGCAACGGAAATTTATGAACCCCGTCAGATCCGGAAGGAAGCAGCGGTAAGTAAACCCTTTCGTGTGCCGTGGGGAAGCCTGGTTGGAGCTAACTACCTTGGTAACGCCTGGATGACGACATCGAAGTAAGGTGCACGGTCTTACAATTTGAAAATTTGGTCTGTTAATCAGACCTTTTTTTTATATGTACATATTATTTTATTAACTATATTCTGCTGCCTTCATTAAAATGAAAGACCCTGCCTAAGGCAGTGTCATCCTGAACCTAGTGAAGGATCCTATTGATTACTTGGGAAAGATTCTTCACTAGAGTTCAGAATGACAGTATGGGCTCTTTAATAGCAATGACATTCACTGTTGTACAGTTTAGTTTGATTGTTGTATTTTATATAGTTGAGGAATTCCCGATAGATTATTATAATAGTATATATAAGCAAAATATATTGAAAAAACATAAGAAGTGGAGGTGGGAAAATGTCTTATATGGCTTTGTATAGAGAGTGGAGACCTAAGGTGTTTGAGGATGTTATAGGTCAGGATCATATTGTTAGAACAATTAAAAATCAGATACTTCAGAACAGAATACCCCATGCCTATCTATTTTGTGGTACAAGGGGAACTGGAAAGACATCCACTGCCAAGATACTGTCGAAGGCTGTGAATTGCCTTAACTTAATAGATGGTGATCCCTGCAATGAGTGTGAGATGTGTAAAGAAATAAACGAAGGAACATTACTAGATGTAATTGAGATAGATGCTGCATCCAATAATAGGGTAGAGAATATAAGAGAATTAATAGAGGATGTTAAATATCCTCCTCACAGTGCAAGATATAAGGTTTATATAATAGATGAGGTTCATATGCTCTCAACTTCAGCATTTAATGCCCTATTAAAAACCCTGGAGGAACCTCCAAAATTTGTAATATTCATTCTTGCTACCACTGACCCTCAAAAAGTACCTCCGACTATTCTTTCTAGGTGTCAACGATTTGACTTTAAAAGAATAAATGCCTTAGAAATAAGTAAAAGACTCAGAAAAATTGTAGATGATAATGGAGTATTTGTTGAGGATAAAACACTTGATACCATATCGAGAACATCAGATGGAGCTATGAGAGATGCACTTTCCATTTTGGACCAAGCGATATCTATGACAAGC
>JBEQBT010000178.1:0-7094 GCA_041639705.1 Clostridiaceae bacterium
CAGTAACAGAGATGTTTCAAGTTGCTCAACAAGTTACAGCTAGAACCTATGAGCCATTGTGGCTTTATACTGAAGCCGCATTGATTTACTTGATATTCTCTTCCATATTGACCCTAGCCCAGTCAAAATTGGAAAAACGATTTGACAGACATTTGTCAGTTTAAATAATCAACATAAATAAATTAAAGATAAAGTGGGGATTAAGATTGATAAGGATAGAAAATGTGTATAAGAATTTTGGTTCATTGGAAGTTTTAAAGAATATAAATCTAAGGATAGGAAAAGGAGATGTGGTATGTGTAATAGGACCTAGTGGCTCAGGGAAAAGCACTCTCCTTCGTTCACTTAACTACTTAGAGAGAATAACCAGTGGAAGAATATATATTGATAATGAGTTAATTGATGAGAGAAAAGATGACAAGGATATTGTTAAACTAAGCCCTCACAAGATTTGTGAAATATGCTCAGAAATAGGTATGGTTTTTCAGAGATTTAACTTGTTCCCAAACAAAACTGTTCTTGAAAATGTTATGCTTGCTCCGACTATTGTTAGCAAAGTTTCTAAAGCAGAAGCTGAAAAATATGCACTATCTCTTTTGAAAAAGGTTGGACTTGAAATTAAAAAGGATGCATATCCATCTCAGCTTTCAGGTGGTCAGCAGCAGAGAGTGGCAATTGCAAGGGCATTAGCAATGAATCCAAAAATAATGCTATTTGATGAACCCACATCAGCTCTTGATCCAGAACTAGTTAATGAGGTTCTAGAGGTAATGAAATCACTTGCTTTAGAGGGCATGACAATGCTTGTTGTAACCCATGAAATGGGATTTGCAAGAGAGGTTGCAGATAGAGTAGTTTTTATGGATAATGGGGAAATTATTGAGGAGAATACACCTGAAGCCATATTTAGCAATCCAGTTCAGGATAGAACCAAGGCATTTTTAAGTAAGATTTTATAAAGTAATGAGCTATTTTGAAATATTCCAAAAAGGGAGAAAACCCTGAGACATAAATTGAGTTTCCCCCTTTTTTTATTTATGATATTATATAATCTAGACTAAAAAAGAGACAGCTAGCTGCCTCTTACCTAACTCCACTTAAAATTTTTAAACATTATGTCCCTCTTTTCTATTCTAACAGCATCCACCTTTGCTTCCACAGCAGCCAGAAGGCTTTTTTACTGTAGCCCTTAAATAATCTGCTGACACCTCTAAAAGATTACAAAACTCACCATTTGTTGGATAAGCTTTAGTTTTCACAACCACTCCGTCAACCATTGTAACTGGAAGCATCTCAATTCCATCTTTGTTTAGAATTTCATTTATGGTTTTATTATCAACAAATATTTGAGGATTATTAGTTAGATTGTATCTTTCAACTAATATACCATTATCTTTTAGGTTGTTTAATACTGTAGAAACCCTTATCAATTCACGATCTACAGATGGACCACAAACTCCTGTTGTACAGCACATTGCTGGTTCAAATATTACCATTTTTTTCATAATTATTCACTCCTTTTATTTGCATTCATATTTAGATTTATCTTTACAGATACATTCATTGGTATCTGTTACAAGATTCATGATAAATAATATAATTTTATTACAGTTAGAACTATTTAGGGAATAATAACTCCATAAACCCTCTCTTCTACAATCAACAAAACCACAATCAATTAGCACCTTCATATGATGCGAAAGTGTTGGCTGAGAAAAATTGAAATATTCTAATATATCACATGCACATCTTTCCCCACAGGACAGTATATCAATTATTTTAAGTCTATTTGAATCTGAAAGTGCTTTAATTTTTTTTGCATTCTCCATATAATCCTGCTTCACTTGATCACCTCGTATATAGATATCTATCTATATATTATATATCACCATCAATAAACCGTCAATATACTGCATATACAATAATATATATAAATACACCATAAATACAAATTTAACTCTTATATTTATTGTCCTCTCTATAAAATACTCTATTCATTACCATAATAAGTGTTCATAAAAATAAAAAAAGTGTTCAGGGTAACTACGCTACTTCTGTAATTTTCTCTTTTCATTACCTCCAATGCAAAATACCAAACCAATCTATAAAAGATTGAGTTGGTATTTATAAATTTTTATATTAATTTATATACAACAGGAATTTTCTTTATCTTTTGGAGACTGTTTTTCGTTCTTACTATTATTGCTTCCTGTAACTTGATGCTATAGAAAGTACCATGTACGAACCGGTAAGTTTTGTTAAATACCATATAATAGCAAATCTGCTCAATGAGCTGCTTAATAGAACAATACTCCGTCCAGTCATTAGCATGTATCTCCACAGCAGCAAGTTCTATTAAGAGATTCTTTTAATGAATCAAATATGCTTTTCTTCTTGTTGTTCATTTTTTCTCCTCCTCGTATAATTGTTATATGCTATTTTGAGCATATGATAAATATGCAAAACAAATTGTTTATTGTCAGCTGGATTTAAAAAATTATTTGAATAGAAAAACGTTTATCATTACTATAGGATTTATCTATACTTAAATATTATAGTATCACTAAAAACAATAATTCTTCTTAGTTAAAACTATTGAACATAAAATTAGGAAATAGTATATTAATGATAATTGATTGTGCATTACTAACTTCAGTGTACTTGTCCAGCTAAGGCTAGGCATTGAGACTTTGGCAGGGAACTCTACCACACCAAAGTAGGCAATGGTACTCCTACTTATAGAAGTGGAAGTCTTGAAAATGGATAAAATAGAATAATATTTTTGAGGGGGATTAAATTGAATAAGATTATTGACTTACATAAAATAAAAACAACTGCAGAAGATTATTACCGCAATGGAGATTTTTTTTGTTCTGAAGCAATCGTGAGAACTATTAAAGATGAATTTGACTTGCCCATATCTGATGATATAGTAAAAATGGCTTCCGGTTTTCCAGAAGGTATGGGTGGATCAGGCTGCACTTGTGGTGCAATTGTCGGTGGTATCATGGCAATAGGTTTATTTTTTGGTAGAACTCAGCCAAAGGATAAAAAGGTTGAAAAGACAATGGTTTTGGCTAAAGAATTACATGATATTTTTAGAAATAGACATAAATACCTATGCTGCAGAATTTTAACTAAAGGTATGACACTTGGTTCTCCAGAGCACATGAAACAATGCATTTCTTTCACTGGAGAAGTAGCGGAAGAAGCAGCAAAAATAATAGTTAGGGAATTAAATTTGGAAATTAAATAATTATGCTATTGCCTATTAAATAGGGAGACACCTTCAAGGTAAATTAAATTTACCTTGAAGGTGCCTCCCTATTATTCAGGTGCTACGGACGAACCTTCTATCCGAATCTTTTTAGGATGAAGTCTGCATGCGCAGCCACCAATTAGTTCATAATCCATGTCCCTTACAAGGGGCAAGCCATCACGATTCCACTCTACAACTCCTCCAGCAAGACATGCAACCTGAGGATACCCTTGATTAATCAAATAACTGGCAACCTCTGCACTGAGAATACCTACATTATCTGCTACTATCAGAAGCATGTCCTTGGGTATTATATGAAATTTATCACGATATGAACCATATGGAAGATAAAAAATTCTTGAAACAGCAAAAACTCTGTAATCGGTTTCATATTCCGGCCGAATGTCCACAATAGCAGCATTAGCTTGTAGGTATGCAAATGCTTCTCGGGAAGAAAGCCAAACCGGTATTTCTTCCGATTTATATTGTATTTGAAAAATAGAATCCATGATTTTTCTCTCCTTATGAGTTCACTAATAATTTTTTTTGACAACTCATTTGATTGCAGAGCAATTATAAAAGTACACTCAAATAGAATTTTATCCTTTAACCTAATTTTTCCTTAACATATCTCGTCTATGGACATTGAATAACTCCATAAGCCCACATACATGCTCCACAGCAGGGATAATCACTATTATTGCAATCTTCATGATTTGATTTAAGTGATTCACATCCTCCACAAATATGGCAGGGAGCAAAATCAAATTGGCTAACCTTTTCTCTGAAATTATAGTAAATATCTGAGTTCCAAATATCCTTTAATTCAGAATTTTTTATATTATCTATAATATAAGCCTCAATATTGCGCTCATAGTCATACAAATAAGTTTTATAGGAGTGCAAAAGTCCCATGCATGGGCTTACTCCACCATCCCATCTTATAAATGTGCACCTCTCATCAACAAATCTACAGGTCTTATTCTCTCCATTTAAATTATTTGACATATGGTAAATCTTTTTATGACTTTTTACCAAATTAAAGAGTACATCCTTTGTATCTTTGTTTATATCAATTCTAGGCAGGCTCAAGGAAACCTCATTAAAACTTAACCCATCTGTATTGTCCCCCAAAGCCTTATTGTACAGCATTTGCCTTTGCATATCCTTGTTATAAGGGATAACATTACTAACGGATACATAGTTTGCTCCGACAATTCTGGCAAGATTATTAATATTATTAAGTTCGTCAAGATTACTTTTCATTGCAACAAAAGCAATCCCAATTTCCATTTGGTGTTCACTTCTGTGATTTATAGTTTTTAATTTCTTTAGGTTTTCTACAACCCTATTGAACTTGGCCCCTTCTCTTATATCTTCAAATTTTTCTTCACTTGTTCCATCAAAGGATATCCATATTCTATCAACCTTTCTATCCAAAAGAGCCTTTTGCATATTCTCATTAAGTAATGTCCCATTAGTTGTTATTTCGACCTTTACTCCTAGAGACTTTGCCCTATCAACCATATATAAAAAATCCTTGTGAAAAGTTGGTTCTCCAAATCCTCCAAACATAATGGTTTCAAGTCCATCAAATTCTCCTAGTTCATTTATTACTTTATCAAAAACATTTATGTCCATATTCCCCATAGCTTCTTCCCAAGTATTCCTAATACATGTCTGGCACTTAAGATTACACTGGGATGTTGGTTCTATATAGACCTTTGACAGGCTATGTATATTTGGGTAAAGATGAATCCTGTTCCCTTCGACTATAATTCTAAGTTCAGCATTTTCACATAGTCCAATTTTTTTTGATATATCATCTGGAAATAAAAGTTTACCATCTTTGCATTTAACTTTGAGTTTAAGAGCGGTATTAGATCTAACATCAAATAAGCCCCTCTCACTAGTACTGGAATCAAGTGAAATTTTCATTTTACCCCCACCTTCAGACTATACTATTATTATATTTATATGAGAAAATGTAGCATCACAAAGTCCACACCTAAAATTTATAGAGAACTTTGCGATGCTTACTTTTATATTAATAGCTTCATTAGCTTGTCACCTTTAATTTCATAAGCACTCCAAGCTATGACTGCAAACTTACCCTTTGCGTGTGCATCAACCCTGTTAATCCACTCAATTTCATTGCTTGCCTTTGCTAACAGCATTTGATTTGTAGTACCTGTATGGTACAGTGATGAATTTATTACCCACCATTTTGCCGCAATCTTTGCGCGTTTCAAATCTTCTTCAAGACGCATTGCTTCATATACAGGTGTAGCTTCAGCAAGAGTAACAATAATAACCTCTGTTTCATCTGCGTTTCGGAGTCTTGGCAGCAGTTTTTTCGCAGATTCAGGAATATCGCCCTGAGAGCGCTTGATCTCCTGGTTATAGCTTTGGGTAGATTCAAGCAACAGCAGTGTATGCCCTGTCGGTGCAGTATCAATAACAACTACCTGATCTTCGGCCCTATCTACGATCTCTGCAAAAGCACGGAACACAGCTATTTCCTGTGTGCAGGGAGAGCGCAAGTCTTCTTCTACATAGGCAATATCGTCATTTGACATGGTTTCTCTTGCCTTGGAAAGTACCTCTTCCTTGTATTTTTCCAGTTCAGCTTCCTCATCTATGCGGCTCATGGTGATGCCACTGCTCTCATCGATGACAAATTTCAGATGTGCAGCGGGATCAGTTGTAGTAAGGTGCACCTTTTTGCCTTTTTTTGACAGGCCCAAAGCTATTGCAGCAGCAATAGTTGTTTTACCAACACCGCCTTTGCCCATGGTGAAGATTACCTTCTTGTTGCTATTGTACAGGTCATCAATAACATCCTTGAGCTGCGGAATTGTCCGAGCATTTAACTTTTCATCACTAACAGTATAATGATCCTTAGTAAGCAGAGATCTTACATTTTCTATTCCAGTGATGTTATAGGCTCTGAGCGGTACCATGTAGGTAGTAATTCTCTGTAAACCATTTGGCATTTCTGTAAGTGCATTTTGCTGTTTTTTATAAAGACTTTCAGATGTCCTGTCATCGTATGAGGTCAGTACACCGTTTATCACCATTGTCTGGTTTTTTACACCAATTTCTGCAAGCTCTTTTGATGCTCTTTCTGCTTCTTTCAGAGGAGCCTCTTCCGGGCGGGAAACAAGAATAAGAGTAGTTAATGCTCCATCAGCCAAGGTTTCAACTGCTTTTTTATATACTTCTTTTTTACTTTCCAGACCAGAAAGCTGTCCTAAACAGGATGCGCCATGTGTGCTTTCGCTGATGAAATTGCTCCAGGCTGAGGGCAATTGCAGCATTCTAAGGGTATGACCAGTAGGGGCAGTATCAAATATAATATGGTCGTATTCTTTTTGCACCTTTTCATCAGTGATGAATTTTGAAAATTCATTGAATGCTGCAATTTCAACAGTACAGGAGCCGGAAAGCTGTTCTTCCATGTTGTCTAATACAGCATCAGGTAACTGGCCACGGTAAGGGGCAATTACACTCTCTCTGTATTCCTCTGCCGCCTGTACCGGGTCAAGATTAGCAACAATAAGATTAGGAATTTCCTTAATAGCAATACCTTTATTATCAAGATCGGTGTTAAATACATCCTGTAAGTTGGATGCGGGATCAGTGCTAATCAGAAGCACCCTTTTACCGCTGTCCGCAAGGGTAACTGCAGTAGCACAAGCTGTGGAAGTCTTGCCAACACCGCCTTTGCCTGTATAAAATAGATATTTTGTAAGTTTAATGTTTTGTGGATTGAAATTTTCCATGTTTTTCTCCTCCTATATGATTTGCCACATTGTTTTGCAGCCTTTAAAAT
>JBEQBT010000179.1:0-7091 GCA_041639705.1 Clostridiaceae bacterium
CTATCTTTAAAAATTAACATAAAAAGGGATTTCTAAACATTTTATATATTAAATTTTGATTTAGCGTTCTACCGCCCTTGGCGGTTTAGTTCAACGTTTGTACTCCCGACGCCTTCGAACCCGTTTATGTGGTGAGAAGGTGTGTTGTGGCTTCTTCGAAGACTTGACTGCTTGCAGCCACAACGAACGGGAGTGCTTTGTTATGTGCAGTGGCAATTGCCTACCCATCTTTATCGTAATGATTTGTTACGAGATAATATGAAAACTACGAAATATGCTTCCTATAGTTCCTATAAGTTGCTACTATATTGATTGTAGAAAAAATTATTAATACAAGAATCCATATATAACCATTGCCGAAACCTAAGGTTGCAATTGATAATAGAAACAAAGTGCATCCCCATCCTATATTAATTAATCCATTTATTTTTAACCAATCATAAAGTTTATCACCTTGAACTGATGTTTCTATACTATAAGGAATCATTTTTCCATAAATCCGAAAAATCCCTCTAATAATTAATGCTATTCCTATTAAAAAAAACAAAATTGTCACAATAATCCCCTCCATCTAATTCTAATATTGTGTAATTTAATACAGAAGCAAGGCTTCATCATACTAAAAAGAAATAAACAAATTTCTGATTAAATAGCAAGGTCTTCAAATTATGACTTCGAAGCCCAGCTCCGATATTGCCATTGCACATAACGTTTTGGATTTGAGACGCCTTTGAGCCCTGTCAAGTGGCGAAAAGGTGTGTTGCGGATTGCTCCAAAGACTTGACCCTACCGCAACGAACTCAAATCCTGTGTTATGTGTAGTGACAACTACAGTCTCTCCCTTTATTCATTTTTTTGATGTATAATATAAAAAGTTTACGAATCATTATTCTTTTGACTTCATCATCAAACATTCCGTTATACCTTTTCTGTATAAGTTAGGTATATCACCAATTATTGAATATCCTATATCTTTGTACAATCTTTTTGCATCTTGATTAAAATCGGCTACTACTAAAAATAGTTTTGAATATTTTTTATAATAACCATCCTCAATAAATTTTAAGAGTACTTTTCCTATCCCTTTACCACGATTTTCACTTTTGACAGCAATAATATGTATGTAAGGAAACGAATGGAAGATTCCATTTAATATAACCCATACAAATCCCTTACAGTTGTTATTATTGTCTATTGCGACATATATATCGTTTTCATTAAATCCTTCTTCCAATGATTTTCGAGCACTTCCCTTTTCTGAAAAATATCTTTTCCCCAGTTCTGAATTTACTAATGCATCCTCGCAATCATCTATATAATTTATACTTCCCTTTACAACTGTTATTTCCATATAAAATACACCCCTAATCTTAAGTTTACTTCCCAATATTAAACCAGAGTGAATCAAACAAAATTTTGCATATTTATGAAAAATCTATAATTAAGACTTCGAAGCCCAGCCCCGATATTGTCATTGCACATAACGTCTCCGTATGACCGACGTGCCTGAGCCCATTTATGTGGCGAAGGCATGTGTGCTGGCTGCTTAAGAGAAGTGACCCACTCAGCACGAACGGTCATACCTTGTTAGTGGAAGTCCCGTTTCTCTCAAACCCTCAATCCAAACTAATCCGAAAAAATTTTGATAAACAATATAAGAAGGAGGTAAACTATGTTATTTAGAATTTTTGCTAATATCATATAACTCATTACCTCGAAGCAAGCTTTTAAATATCAAATAAATAGTTACTCCTAAAGTAATTAATAAAGGAATAAATAATAGCTGCGTCAAATTCCCAACAGGAGCATTAAAAACTATAGCAAAAACATAGTTCAAAATAAATAAAGAGATTAATGCTGTAAGTTGAATCAAAATAGATCCTTTAAGGAAAGGTTTATATTTTTTAATGAAAATCATAGTAATATAAACTATTATAATGATTAAAAAGGCAATTTCAAAAAATGAAGCATAATTTGATAACGTTCTAATTTTAGTGAACTCACCTTGAGTTATTTCTAATTTGCCTAATAATGGCTTACTGACTGTTGATTTATAAATTTCAATAGACACATATGCCATATTTATAAATACCTGTAATAAAATGAGTATACGTAAAATATTGTTTTGGTTAAATAGTTTTTTCTTATTTTGGCTTTCTCCCATAAAACTCCCCCCTAATAATTAAAAACTTTAAATATCTAAAAAGGCTCTTATATAAATGAAATCTTTATTCGCCCTTTTCTACAAATTTGAATTAAACTCTTCAGACATATTTTCAATCCAAAGAAAATTTGCTGAGGGATTTCCACTAACGTTTTTAGTTTCCGAAGTTCATGAGCTATAGCCAAGCTTGGCTTAGCGAATGAATTTGGGTGGAGCGTAGCGGAACCGGAAACTTTTTGTTAGCTGCCGTCTGTCTCCAAAATAATCTGTCACATAGACCGAACTTCTAAAACAACATTTTTCTTTTATATCGGATATAATCTATATAAAAGAATTACATTTCAACTTAGGCTATCTCTCTTACTTTATGTACCTTTATGTGGCTTTAAAAACAATTTTAGATCTATAAATAACTATAACCTAATTTTACCACATTTTTTAGTAAGTTATAATAAACAAGGAGCAACCTTAAAAGGTTGCTCCTTGAAAATAATCAGACTCGCACTAAACATGCGGAAATAATGTAATTCTAATATAGTATACGTTAATAGCTTCTAAAAATGCACAAAAATTAAAATTTTAGAAAACAAAATGTAGTAGCCATAGACTACTACATTTTGGAAATAATGATAATCACGATTTCTCGCGTGAAATAATGTACTTTCTTTTAATTAAATAATATCATTTGATATTTAGCTTGTCAACAACATTTAGTTTAAATTGTATCCATTTTTTCATATATTATACCAAGTAGAGGATAAATGTCCTACTATACATCAAATTTATAGTGTTCTAGGGCCTCGTTGATTTTCTTTAGTTCATCATCTAGTAAAGCCCTTACTTTTCCTTTATTCCAAAATGGTGCTCTTATACGTGTTTTGCTTACAGTTCTAATCTGTTCAACTAGCACTGTATCACCTGTTGATAATGGTACATGAAACCAAAATGTACTACCCACATATTTAGGTTCATCTGATATTGGAGCCACAACTACTACTTCTGATAGTTTAGTCCCCCAAAGAATTACTGCTGGTCTATCTTTTTCTTGCTCTGACCCAATATTTTTTCCGAAATCAATATAATATACACCTTTCTTAAATATTGGGAAAGATTTAGCTATGTCAGGATTTAGTCTCATATCAGTTTTGGTATTTAGCCATTCAACATACTCTTTTGCATCATTGAAATCTGTTGGCAATAACTTCTCGCCAATATCATTTAATCGTCCTTTAACTTCCTGAATAGCTTTTTCATCATCCTTTAAAATTCCCAAGGTATCCCTCCCCCCTAGTAATTAGTCTATCTGTATATCAAGAAATCCTTAACTTATAAAAGCAAGGTTAAAGCGTTGCAGACATACTAATTATACACTATCACTAACAGAACTGAAAATAATTCAGATATATAATTCCATAAAAAATTAAATCTGAAGTTACCATAATGGGCATGCTTCTAATTTATTCTGAATATTTCAATTTGCTAAGATGGCAGCTAACGTTCCGGCTTGCAGACGTCCCTGAGCAATTAAGCGAAGGGATGTGTTGTGGCGACCACAGAGCTTGACTCCCTGGCTGCCACAACGAACTGCAAGCTTTTGTTAGATGCTGTCCCGTACAGCGCTACTTCCAATTTCCACTTTTTAAAACTATAATAATTATTTTCATTTATACCTGTATAATATAAAAAGATTACAAACATCAAAATTCCTTTAGTTCAATGAAGTTAACACCATTATCAGTTGCAACTCCTGCGTATAATTTATTATTTTCTTTTCCTATGGACAAATAATGTCTCATACATTCTTTAGCAGTAAAGGGCATTTCTCTATCTAAAACTTCATTCATATCAATCCACTCCAATGTGCCCTCATCACATTCTTTAATATCTATTTCAGTATTATATAATTCAGTAAAATAGTAATAGTTTTGTCTAATCTCATTGTTTTTCATACGAAGTGTAATATATTTTAATTTCACAGCCCCAATATCACTTTCTGTAATACCTGTTTCCTCAAACAATTCCCTAATAACACATGCCTTTGGATTATTTAGTTCATCCTTTTCAAAGTGCCCCCCTATACCACACCATGAAGGTTGAACCACTCTTGAGCCAACTCTATAAAGCAGTAGTATTTTATTTTTAAACATAATATAAATTGTGGTCATATTCCTTAACATACTTGAAACACCTCATTATACAATAATTTTTGCTTCGCTATATAATACTGTTGTATATCAATAAATTTTACTTCCATCTTTTCAAAAACCTTCTTAGGGATAGCATCTAACTTATTGGATTGAATCCGAAGTTGAGCATATTTTTATGGCCACTTTGATAGAGATTATAAGTGGCTATTTATATAATAGGTTCTTTAGAAGCATTAAAGTGCTCAATTTTGGATTCAATTGAGTTGAACGAAACTCTGACTCTATGTATTTTCAATAGCTTTATCGCAGCTTAATTCCATGTAAAATTTATACTTTTTTTCCATTATATCATTCTTAACTTTACTTTCAAAATCATTTTTTCTTATTACATCCTTATCTGACACCAAATAAGTTAATAAACTTTATCAAATCACTTAAAAAGGGCATACTAATCCCTTGGTAAATAAAGAATTTTTAAAATTATTTTATATAGTAGATACAGGAATCCTTATTAATGAAGGTCCATATCTTTTTTTCTCTATCTCCTTAATCGTTATTAACTTTCCGTTATTACAATGGGAACACTTTCTATAGTCAATACCTTTTATCTTCATTAGCAATTCTTCAAAACCTATTTTCTTTTGGGAAACTTTTTTCTTAAATACTCCAAGTAAACGCTGACACTTCTTTAGCTTTGTACTCTTGTTTTTATTACTCAAAATTCCATAATATCTTATCTTTACAAAGTTATCAGGCAATACATGAAGAAGAAATCTTCGAATAAATTCATTTGCATCTAGAACCATATATTTTGTTCTGCTATTATCCTTGTAATCCCTATATCTAAATGTTACCTGACCATCTTCAACTTTGATAATCCTGTTATTTGATATTGCAACTCTGTGAGTATATCTGCCAAGATATTCTACTACTTTCTCTGCCGTTGAAAATGGTGGCTTACTATATACTACCCAGTCCTTGTTTAGTAGATTATGTGCAAATATTTCAAAGCTTCCCTTTCTACTTAATTTGTTTAGTTTACCTTCAAAATTAAGACTACCCTCATAATATTTTTTTATCATATATGCATTAAATTTTTTCTTGAACAGATCAGATAGCACTTTCACACTTATGAGAAATTTCTTTCTCGATCTAACCCAATACTTACCATTAAGTGATAATCCTCCACCTGGAACAATACAGTGTATATGCGGATGATCAAGTAAATTCTGCCCCCAGGTATGAAGTACTGCTATAAACCCTACTTGTGCTCCAAGGTGTTTAGTATCCTCTCCTAATTCGAGAAGAGTTTCTGATGCAGCTTTGAATAGTACTTCGTACATAACCTTTTGATTTCTTAGTATTAATGGGTTTAATTCCTCGGTCACAGTAAAAACAATATGAAAGTATCCAGTAGGAAGTAATTCATCTTTCCTATCCATAACCCACTTTTCGCTTTTTAATCCCTGACATTTAGGACAGTGCCTGTTTCCACAGGAATTATATGATATTCTGATGTGACCACAGCTATCGCATTTGTCTATATGACCTCCTAAATCCGCAGTACGGCATGTTTCTATTGCTTGCATAGCTTTAAACATTCTATAGGGTAGATTATGTATACATCTGTATTCAAAACCATAATTTCTAAATATATCTGCAATCTCTACCATGATTAAATTCTTCCTAACCTATCTAATGGACTTACTATATTCAGAATATCTTTTTTTTGTAGGTGAATGTACATATTTGTAGTTTTAATATTTGAATGTCCCATGAGCTGCTGTATATGATATATGTCTACTCCTGATTCAAGAAGATGTGTTGCAAAACTATGACGAAGCGTATGAATTGATGCATTCTTCTTAATGTTTGCTTTTTCCTTTGCTATTTTAAATACCCTTTCTACTGTCCTTACACTTATAGGGTTCAAGCAGGATTGTCCATAAAACAGCCATTCTTTTGGCCTATAGCACATGTAATAGTTTCTCAGAATATCAAGATTTGCTTTCGATAGTATACAATATCTATCCTTATTACCTTTTCCTCCCCGTATATGTATTTGCATATTCTTGCTGTCTATATCAGTTGTCTTTAGGTTCACAGCTTCGCTAACCCTAAGTCCTGATGCATAAACAGTCATAAGTATAACTTTATGCTTGAAATTATCTACAGAATTAAATACTGATTTTACTTCTGAAGGTGAGAGAACTACAGGAAGTCTTTTTTCTTTTTTAGATCGAGGTATCTTAGTCATATCCCACTGTTTTCCAAGTGTAGTTGAATAAAGAAACTTTAGACCACTGTAAACTCCACTGATATATGATTTACTAACTCCTTTATCCTTGATAAGGTAGTGAAGATAATTTTTGATATCTTCCTCTCCCAAATCCTCCGGTGACTTCTGAAAATACTTTGCATAAGCTGCAACATGGTTTAGATATGCATATTGAGTCTTCTCGGCAAAACCTTTGATTTGCATGTCTCTGATCATTTTTTCTCTTAAAGGTGTCATAATTGAAAATCCCCTTTCATATTAACCACCACGCCGGCGCGCCGGCACAAAAAAAGATGAAACAAAGTGCCATAACTTGGCAATAATCTTAACAGACACGGGGTATAGATTACGGTTTGAGTACTGGTGCTAACCTTTGAGGTAAGCCCGAGTATTAACATGTTTACAGCAACCTTTAAGCACAAAAAAATATTGCCATGAGCATGTATATTAATCTTTGATGTTTTTCGGGTTGCCATACTGTGTGTCTAATATTATTTACAAG
>JBEQBT010000180.1:0-3243 GCA_041639705.1 Clostridiaceae bacterium
TTGTTGATGCATTTTTAAAAGTATTAAAAGAAGATTATAATGTAATTAAATAAAGCAGCACTCCAAAACTATTTTTGTAGTTTTGGAGTGCTGCTTTATTTAAAACAATTTTGTGTACACCGGACGTTAAAGAAATTTTAATGGAAGAGAAGGAATACTTTGAATAATATAGAATACTGTAATTAATAAAGTATAGCCTTTATAATAAATATTTTCTAATGCTATTGATGATATTTATAAAAGGTAAAAATACTCCATTTAGTACAAGCATAAACAGCATTTTTGCTTAAAATAAACAGATAAAGGTGGGATAGGTTTGAAAAATCAAATTAAACAGGTATTAGAATTACTAAAAGAAAAAGGCGTTGACTATGCTGATGTAAGAATTGTGGACAGGCAAAGAGAGCAGATTACTACAGAAAATTTAATGGTGCAGAATATATCAAATTCAAGAAGTAAGGGAGCAGGAATTAGAGTTATACTTGATGGTTCATTAGGATTTGCCAGCACTCAGGATTTGAGCAAATTGGAGGAAACTGCTTTAATGGCTCTTAATATTGCTAAAGCAAGTAGAATACTTCAAAATCAAAAAATGCAAATGGCACCAAAGGAAGCTATTGCTGATCATTATCAGACTCCTATTGAAATCGATCCTTTTACAGTGTCTAAAGCAGAAAAAATTGAATTGCTTTTAGCTTCAGAAAATGTAATGAGAGAAGAAGCTAATCTTGCGATAACATCTGCTTCTATGGATTTTCAAAGGGAAGAAAAAATCTATGCAGATAGTGAAGGAAGCTATATTACACAAGTTTTATATGAGTCAGGAGCTGGAATAGAAGCATCTGCCCAAAATGAAAATGATATGCAAATCAGAAGTTATCCTAATTCATTTAGAGGGAATCATGCTACGGCTGGCTATGAATATGTACAATCATTAAGCCTTGTTGAGAATGCAAAAAGAATTGGAAAGGAAGCAGTTGCGATTGTAAATGCAGAGGAGTGCCCATCAGGACACTACGACTTAATAATTGATGGCTCTCAGCTTGCACTTCAGATACATGAAAGCGTAGGTCATCCAGTTGAATTAGATAGAGTATTTGGGTCAGAGGCTGCATATGCAGGAATGAGTTTTGTTACTGTTGACAAGTTGGATGCAAACTTTAAGTATGGTTCAGAGTATGTAACCATTATTGCAGATGCAACTATTCCAAGGGGATTGGGATCATTTGGATATGATGATGATGGAATAAAAGGTCAAAGGACAGTAATAATAGATAAAGGCATATTTAAAAATTTTATATCATCAAGGGATACTTCAATTAAGATTGGGCAACCATCTAATGGAACAAATAGAGCTGATGGATGGAAAAATATACCAATAGTAAGAATGTCAAATGTAAGCTTAATGCCAGGTGATTTTGAAATAGAAGGATTAATATCAGGCATTGAAGATGGATTATATCTATGCACAAATAAAAGCTGGAGCATAGATGATAAGAGATTAAACTTCCAGTTTGCATGTGAACTTGCGTATGAAATTAAAAATGGTAAGTTAACAGGTAAGATATTCAAAAATCCTGTTTATACAGGAATTACCCCAAAGTTTTGGGGAAGCTGTGATGGAGTTTGCAGCAAAGAATATTGGAATTTGTATGGCACACCTAACTGTGGAAAGGGACAGCCAGGGCAGGTTGCACATGTTGGTCATGGTGCAGCACCAGCCAGATTTAGAAATGTAAAGGTAGGTGTTAAGGATGTTAAATAGAAGAGAAGCTTATGACGTAATAGACAAGGTATTATCCTACTGCAAATATTATACTATGGTTTCAATTAGCTCAGAAGAACATGGATTAACCAGGTTTGCTAACTCAGAAATACATCAAAATGTGTTTAATACAGACAATTCTGTTACTATAAAGGTTTATAGTGGAAAGAAAGAATCAAAGGTTTCAACTAATTTTTTAACAGAAGAAGGATTAAGACAAGCTGTTATGGATGCTGAAGAGAATTTAAAATTTATGCCAGATGGTGAAATTGAAGTACCAGAGGTTAATGCCCCAGAGGAAATTGTATCTGAAGAATTTGATGAGGAATTAGAAAAGGTATTTGATACAATTAGCAGATCAAAACTAATTAAAGAAGGAATTGAATTTTTAGAAGATAATTATACTGCAGCGGGAGCTCTTTCATTAAATAAAGAAGCTATTGCTATGGGAAATAGCCAGGGTATCAGAAGGTATGCCAGATTAGATAATGTTGATTTCAGCGTTGTTGTAACACATAGGGATGGAGTTTCAGGGTATGGTGAAGCCAACTCAGATAATGCCAATGAGGTAAATGTCCTTGGTGAATTTAAAGTAGCATATAATAAGGCAAAAATGGGAATCAATCCACTTACAATCGAACCTAGGAGCTATACAGTTATATTAGAACCTCTTGCAGTAGCTGATTTACTGGGATATATGAATTATATTGGTTTTTCAGCGAGAAGTGCACAGATGGGCACTGGATATTTAACTGGAAGAATTGGACAAAAAGTATTTGGAGAAAACATAACAATCAGAGATGATGTAAATAATGAGAATACACTGGCTTTATACTTTGATTTTGAAGCTTATGAAAGAAAAACTTTGAATATTATCGAGAATGGCATAGTAAAGGAGCTAGCTTATGATATAAAAAGTGCAATAAAGGATGGAGTGGAGACGACAGGTCATTCTGTAGGTCAACCAGGAATGGGAGGTATTCCATTAAACCTAGTAATGGAGGGTGGAAATGACACTCTGGAAGGACTAATTAAATCAACTCCAAAGGGTATTTTGATCACAAGATTTCACTACATGAATGTAGTAGACCCAAGGCAAGCATTGCTAACTGGGCTTACTAGGGATGGGTTATTTATGATTGAAGATGGAGAATTAAAATCAGGTGTTAAAAACATGAGATTTACTGAAAGTATGTTAAATACGTTTAACAAAGTAGTAGGAATTACTAATGAGAGAAAGAAGACATCTGGCTATTATGTTCCTGCAGTAAAAATAGAGGATTTTCATTTAACTGGAAAAACAGAATAGAATTATTAGATGGAGTAGAGAAATCTACTCATTTTTTATTTGGAAATGGTAATTAATATTTAAAGATATATTTATGCATGATTATTATTAAAAATCAAATAATAAGTTAGAACGGAAAGAGTATGTCTTTTAGGGATTCAATTATAATAAATAAAGACGACTGGTAATA
>JBEQBT010000180.1:3253-7081 GCA_041639705.1 Clostridiaceae bacterium
GCTCTTCCGATCTTTTTCTCAAGTAGTCATTTTAGTTACTGGTAATTGATCTTAAATCGACTGCTAAATTTATTATACGAGGAGTGTTAATTATGCCAAAGGTTATGAAAACAATGGATGGAAATGCAGCGGCTGCATATGCATCATACGCATTAACAGATGTTGCAGCAATATTTCCTATTACACCATCCTCACCCATGGCTGAAGGAGTAGATGAGTGGTCTGCTCATGGAAAGAAAAATATATTTGACCAGTCTGTTAAGGTTGTAGAAATGCAATCTGAAGCAGGTGCAGCAGGAGCAATGCATGGTTCGCTTCAAACTGGGGCATTAACTACTACATATACTGCATCACAGGGTCTTCTTTTAATGATACCTAACCTTTACAAATGGGTTGGAGAATTTCTTCCTGCAGTTCTGCATGTAAGTGCTCGTGCAATTGCTACTCATGCCTTATCCATATTTGGAGATCATCAAGATGTAATGGCAACAAGACAAACCGGGGTAGCCCTTTTAGCCTCCTCTAATGTTCAGGAAGTAATGGATTTGTCATTTATTGCACATCTCAGTGCAATAAAAGGTAGAATTCCTTTCCTGCATTTTTTTGATGGATTTAGAACTTCCCATGAATATCAGAAAATAGAAACCATAGACTATGAGGATATAAAAAAAATAGTTGATTATGACGCAATTCAACAGTTCAGAGATAGATCCTTAAAACCTGATCATCCTGTAATAAGGGGAAGTGCTCAAAACCCTGATATATATTTCCAAGGAAAAGAGGTTGGAAATAAGTATTTTGAAGCAATACCCCAAATAGTAGAAAATCATATGAGAGAAATCGAAAAAATTACGGGAAGAGCTTATCATCCATTTGATTATTATGGAGACCCTAATGCTGAATATATAATTGTGGCAATGGGATCCGTATGTGATACAATCGACGAAGTCATTGATTTTCTTATTATCAAAGGGGAAAAGGTTGGTACCATAAAGGTACATCTTTATAGACCATTTTGCGAAAAATTCTTCTTTAATGTGCTGCCAAAGTCTGTAAAAAAAATGGCAGTAATGGATAGAACAAAGGAGCCGGGATCATTAGGTGAACCCTTATATCTTGATATAGTAAAGCTATTTTATAATAAGTCGAATAAACCCATTATAGTTGGTGGAAGATTTGGACTGGGATCTAAGGATACGACACCATCCCAGATTTTAGCAGTATTTAATAATCTAAAGCAGGATAATCCAATGGATAGATTTACAATTGGTATTGTTGATGACGTTAATAATACATCCTTGCCGGAGGAAAAAATGATAGAAACAGCACCTCCAGGAACTATTAGTTGCAAATTCTGGGGATTAGGGTCTGATGGTACTGTTGGTGCTAATAAGACAGCAATAAAGATAATTGGTGATCATACGGCCATGTATGCACAGGCATACTTCTCATATGACAGTAAGAAATCAGGTGGATCAACAGTATCCCATCTGAGGTTTGGGAAAAAACCAATAAAGTCACCATATCTTGTAATTAGTGCTGATTATATAGCTTGTCACAATACATCCTTTATTTATCATCTGGATGTTACAAAGGGATTAAAAAATGTTGGAACCTTTGTACTTAACTGTCCATGGAGTATGGATGAATTGGAACAAAAAATACCAGCTTCTATGAAAAGGTTTATTACAAATAATAATATAAATTTTTATATTATAGATGCTATAAAAATAGCTGGTGAAATAGGCCTTGGTTCAAGGATAAATATGATTATGCAGGCGGTTTTCTTTAAATTAGCTAATGTAATACCAGTTGAAGATGCAGTTGCATATTTAAAAAAGTCTATTGAAGACATGTATGGCAAGAAGGGTGAAAAAATAGTTGAAATGAATAGAGCAGCAGTGGACAGGGGAATTGAGGCAGTATTAAAGGTTACTGTACCATCCTACTGGGCAGAGTCAAAGGATGAGGATATGCCAGAAAAGGAAGAACCTGAATTTGTAAAGAAGATTCAAAGACCTATGGAAAGGCATGAAGGAGACGAACTACCTACTAGTGCATTTGTTGGAATGGAGGATGGAACCTTTCCGACCGGGACAACAAAGTATGAAAAAAGAGGTATTGCAGTTATGGTGCCTGAATGGAAGATCGATAAATGCATTCAGTGTAATCAATGCTCATATGTTTGCCCGCATGCTGTTATAAGGGCTAGCCTGCTAAATGAGGATGAAGTAAAGAGAGCTCCTGATACTTTTAAAACTAAAAATGCAATGGGAAAGGGACTTGAAGGAATGCAATACAGAATCCAAATAAGTCCACTGGATTGTACAGGTTGTGGTAATTGTGCCGATGTATGCCCTGCCCCTGGAAAGGCACTGATTATGAAGCCTTCAGAACAAGAAATAGAAATGGAATCAGAAAACTGGGAATTTGCTATGACAATAAGTACTAAGGATAATTTAATGGATAAACATTCATTAAAGGGAAGCCAGTTTGCAATACCATTATTTGAATTTCATGGCGCCTGCCCAGGTTGTGGAGAAACACCCTATATTAGGCTGCTAACACAATTGTATGGAGATAGAATGATGATTGCCAATGCAACAGGATGTTCATCCATATATGGTGCTAGTGCCCCTTCTATACCCTATACTACCAATGCAGAGGGCAGGGGGCCAGCATGGGCAAACTCTCTATTTGAGGATAATGCAGAATTTGGTTATGGAATGTATCTTGGAGTAAAGCAAATGAGAGAAAAGCTTGAAGAACTAATAAAGCAGACAATTAAAATGAATAATATTCCTGAAAACCTTAAGGATGCATTTAATGAGTGGATTAATGGTATGAACGATGGAGAACAATCAAAGATAGCATCCAGAAAAATAATAAAAGCATTAGAAGGGTTGGATACTAATCAGAATAAGATTATCAAGGAAATATATGAGAAAAAGGATTATTTAATTAAGAGATCACATTGGATTATTGGCGGTGATGGATGGGCATATGATATAGGCTATGGTGGAGTTGATCAGGTACTTGCAATGGGTGATGATGTGAATATTCTAGTAATGGATACTGAAATATATTCTAATACTGGAGGACAATCATCAAAAGCTACACAAACTGCTGCTGTAGCAAAATTTGCTGCAGCTGGTAAGAAAACAAGAAAAAAAGATCTTGGAATGATGGCTATTAGCTATGGATATGTTTATGTGACCCAGATTTCAATGGGTGCTAATATGAATCATACAATAAAGGCTATAACTGAAGCAGAAAACTACAAGGGTCCATCATTAATAATTGCATATTCTCCCTGTATAAGCCATGGAATTAAATCTGGAATGGGAACAAGTATGGCAGAGGAGAAAAATGCAGTTGAGTCAGGATATTGGCATTTGTATAGATATAATCCAATGTTAAAATCTGAGGGAAAAAATCCATTTAATCTTGATTCCAAGGAACCTACAAAGCAGTACAAGGATTTTATACATGGAGAGATAAGGTACTCCCAATTAATGAATGTATTCCCAGATGCTGCTGATAAAATGTTCAATGAATCAGAGAAGAATGCAAAGGAAAGATATGAAATGTACAAGAGATTTGCTGAAATGAAATATTAATTAAAAACATGAAGTCTCCAATTATTAGGAGACTTCATGTTTTATAAGAATAAAAAACTATTTTTGGTTTGTATCTACATATTCCTTTGCATTACTAACATCAATTTCAGCTGGAATAGAAACCTTTGATACTGGCTTGGTTTTAATATGATTGGTCCATGCAGCAGTATCATGTCTTTCAATTGGCTTTGTCATGAAATTACCTTTT
>JBEQBT010000181.1:0-7043 GCA_041639705.1 Clostridiaceae bacterium
TTGATATATACCCCATTTCCAAGGTTATGGTTCCAAGAAGAATAAAGCTTTTTATAATATCTTCAACGCTTTCTGTTTTTAAAAAAATGCTGTTTGCAGATATGCAGTACTGTTGGGATTCTTCAAGCTCTCTATTCATATACTTTAGATTTGCAAATTCTAAATCAAACTTACCCTTAAAATAAGTAAGTTTATATTTCTCGGCATAATGTATTCCCTTTTCTATTGATTCTCTTGCTCTTAATGTATTCTCAGCATTAATTGCAGCTTCAGCAATGTTTGCATAAAATTCACATATCCTTGTTGCTTGTTTTTCTTCAGTTTCAAGAAAATATTCAATATCGGTATTTAGTTTCACAGCTATGTATTCTAGTAAGTCAATACTTGGTTTTGATTTGCCAGATTCTACAAGACTTATTTGTCCTGGAGTTACTCTATCCTCAGCAAGGTCTTTTAATGTTAAATTCATTTCTTTTCGCTTAGCTTTTATTTTTTCACCTAGAGTTAGAATTTCCATATTCATCATCCTTTTTTGCATTACTTGAGAATAAGACAATACAAAATTTCAAAAGCCACAATTACATTTTTTTTGACTTTATTTGATATGCATTAATCATATTATACAGAATATTAAAATATAAATACAACATTTTTCTAAATTTAATTATATTTATATGATAAATATACTAAATATTTCAAAAAAATAATACCGGGAACACCGGTATTATTTAATATAGCTTCTTAATCCATCCATTATACTTCCTGTATCATGAACTAATCTTTTACTTATTCTCGAAGCCCTTTTTCTGTTTTTATAGCTCATCTGAGGCATCATAATCATACTTGCTGCTGCGCCCATAAGTGCACCAGCTGCAATTCCAGTTAATATACGTCCTTTCATAATATACACTTCCTTCCTCTTTATAATTGTAGGTTGTGCATTTTTGAGAATAATAAACTAGCAAATACTATATCTATTTTCAATTTATAGGAATTTGTTTATTAAATTTTAGGATTTTAATACCGACCTTAAAATATTTTTATAGCTTTCATTTTAATGTTTGTAATCATATGTAAAATAATTATATAATATAATTTGTAGTCAGCAAAATTATTATTTGGATACTTGTTTAGCTGTGAAAAGGGGGAATCAAATGAAAAACCTTAAAGCACTTTTAAAACTAGCCTATAGGTATCGCTCTAGATATTTACTTGGCATAGTATTTCTATTAATTGTAGACGGTGTTCAGCTTATTCCACCAAAACTAGTAGGTTACTTAACTGATTCTATGCAAAAGGGCAGTGCAACCCCAGAGCTTATACTAACCTACATACTTTATATTATTTTAATATATTTATGCATAGTCATAGGCAGGTTCATGTGGAGAGTATATATATTTGGAACGGCTAGACATATTGAGTATGACATGAGAAATACCCTTTTTAAGCATCTTCAGAGTCTTTCAACTAATTTTTATAATCATAATAAAACAGGAGATCTTATGTCACATGCAACAAATGATTTAAACTCCGTTAGAATGGCACTTGCAGGTGGAGTTGTAATGACAATAGATGCAGTTGTAATGACTCTGTCAACCCTAGCCATAATGCTTTCTATAAATGTGAAGTTGACTTTACTTGTGCTAATACCCCTGCCATTTTTAACAATAATCGCCAGAATATTTGGTAAGACAATGCATAAGAAGTTCACAAGGATACAGGAAGCTATTTCTAAACTTACTGATATGGTACAAGAAAATTTTTCAGGTATAAGAATAGTAAAATCATTTGTTCAAGAAGCAAATGAGTATGAAAAATTCACAAAGGAAAATCAAAATAATTTTGATACAAATATGAGTCTTATGAAAACCTGGGGTACCTTTAATCCATTGATAGAGCTTATTGCTTCTATAAGCTTTATTACACTCCTAGGTGTTGGTGGTACATATACACTATATGGCTATATATCTCTTGGGGATTTTATATCCTTTAATATGTATCTAGGTAACCTGATATGGCCGATGATGGCGATTGGGTGGCTTATGAATCAGCTTCAACGTGGACTTGCCTCCTTTGAAAGAATACAAAATATACTAAATCAAAAGCCTGAAGTATTCGATAGAAATTTAGAGGATGTAAATTCTATAAATGGAGATATAAATATAAAAGATCTCACATTTACATATCCTGATACTGAAGAACCTGCCCTTAAAAATATAAACTTAACAGTTAAAAAAGGACAAACCCTTGGAATAGTTGGAAAAACAGGAAGTGGAAAAAGTACCTTGGTTAATCTGCTTGTAAGGTTGTACAATGTGGAAAAAGGAAAAATAACTATAAATGCACATGATATAAATAGAATTTCACTTTCAGTATTGAGAGAAAATATAGGCTTTGTTCCGCAGGATTCCTTTCTATTCTCAACAAGCATTGCAGAAAACATTAATCTTGGACTTGAAATTCTTGATATGGAAAAGGTATATCAAAGTGCTAAGAATGCTGACATATATGATAATATAATGGAATTTACAAACAAATTTGAAACAATTGTGGGCGAGAGAGGAGTAACCCTTTCAGGAGGTCAAAAGCAAAGAGCCTCAATTGCGAGAGCATTAATAAAGGATCCTGAAATACTGGTTTTTGATGATTGTCTTTCAGCTGTTGATGCCAAAACTGAGGCAAAAATACTAATGAGTCTTAAAAAAATAATGAAGGATAAGACATCAATAATAATATCCCATAGAATATCTGCAGTTAAGGATGCTGATTTAATTATTGCACTGGATGATGGAGAAATTGTTGAAAGAGGAGATCATCAGGAGCTACTTAATAAAAAGGGATTATACAACAGCATATATGAAAAGCAGTTAATTGAACAAAAGATACAGGAAGAGGAGGTGTAGGCATGGAGAATTTAAATCAGGAGGAAGCAGTAGTCAAGGAATATGATTCTAAATTGATGAAGAGACTTCTCTTATTTGCTAAGCCCTTCACTAAATACTTTATTTTAATTATATTATTGATTGCAGTTGTAACAGGAGTTAAATTAGTTAGACCTCTTCTAATAAAAACAGCTATTGATGATTATATTAATGGATATAAAAAGCCCTACACCATATTAAATACTTCCACACCTGATACTGTAAAAATAGGTGACAAATATATTGTCAAGGGAACCATATCATCAGGTACACCTGCAACAATTGTATTTAATGAAAAATCCTATTATCTTGTTGAAGATATAGTAAACCACGGAAAGCCCTATGAAATAATTAACAATAGTCTATTCCAGGAAAATGAAAGTTTTAATATATCTAAATTAACAGTTGCAGAATTAAAAGTACTAAGAAAAGACGATGCATCAGGACTGATCAAAATAACAATTTTACTTATTATACTTATGCTTTCATCCTTCTTTTTTAATTATGCACAAATTTTACTGCTAAGTTGGACAGGCCAAAAAATAATATTTGATATAAGGCAAAAGGTTTTCAAACATGTAGAGAGCTTATCACTTTCATTTTTTGATAAAAATCCTGTTGGGAGGCTTGTTACAAGAGTAACCAATGATGTAGAAACCCTTAATGAAATGTATACATCTGTTCTAATCAGTTTGATTTCTGATGTATTTATAATAGGTGGAGTTTTAATTGCAATGTTCCTTCTTAATGTTAAGCTTGGACTAATTGCTCTAATTGCACTCCCATTAGTATTTGGGGCAGCTATGATATTTAAAAAATACGACAGAGATGCATATAGGGATGTACGAACAAGAATTGCTAAAATTAATTCATCACTTGCTGAAAACATTTCTGGTATGAAAACAGTGCAAATATTTGCAAAGGAAGATAAAAAATTTAGAGAATTTGATAAAATAAATAAATCCTATCGGGAAGCTTCAGTAAACCAAATAACTGTATTTGCGGTATTTAGACCGACAATAGATTTCTTTTATGCCATTACTTTATCAGCTTTACTATGGTTTGGAGGAGTCAGTGTAATACAGGAAATCATTCCATTTGGTTTATTATATGCATTTATAAACTATCTGGGCGAATTATTTCAGCCAATATATGATATCACGGAAAAATATGATATTCTTCAATCAGCGATGGCTTCCTCTGAAAGAATATTCGCTCTACTAGACAACAATGATAAAATAAGGGAATCAGAAAAACCAGTATCCTTAGATAGAGTAAGAGGAGAAATTGAGTTTAAAAATGTTTGGTTTGCTTATAATGAAAATGAATGGGTATTAAGAGATGTTAGTTTTAAAATACAGCCAGGAGAAAAGATTGCATTTGTTGGAGCAACTGGAGCTGGAAAAACATCCATTATAAGCCTCATAAGCCGTTTCTATGATATACAAAAGGGAGAAATTCTTCTAGATGGAATAAATATAAAAGATTTAGACAAGGATAATCTAAGACACAATATCGCAACTGTACTTCAGGATGTATTCTTATTTACTGGAGATATCAAAAGCAATATCAGATTAAATGAGAATAGCATATCTAACGAAAAGGTAATTGAGGCTGCAAAGTATGTAAATGCAGATAAATTTATAGAAAAACTTCCAGATAAATATGATTCCTATGTAAATGAGAGAGGTTCAACCTTCTCCCAGGGTGAAAGACAGCTTATTGCATTTGCAAGAGCCATAGCTTTTAATCCCCCGATACTTGTCCTAGATGAAGCAACTTCAAATATTGACACTGAAACTGAAAGTTTGATTCAGGATGCATTGGAGAAAATAACCAAGGACAGAACCACAATAATAGTAGCCCATAGGCTTTCAACTATTAAAAAAGCTGATAAAATAGTGGTTCTTCATAAAGGTAAGATTAGAGAAATGGGTAAACACGATGAGCTTCTTGAAAAGCAAGGTCTTTACTATAATCTATACCAATTGCAGTATAGGGAAGACTAAAACAGCATTTTTAAAAAGTAATTTTATATAAAGAATATATAATCTTTTTTATAATTCCCTTTCATTGTTATGAAAGCTTATCTGTTTTAGTCCAATGTCATCTTGAACGTAGTGAAGGATCTTATAGGCACTTCAGGAAAGATTCTTCACTGCGTTCAGAATGACAGTTCAAAAAGGTGAAAGCCATATAAAATACAAAACTTGTATTTTATATGGCTTTCACCTTTTTTTGTTTATATTTATAGCTCTAATTTCTCAACTATTTCATCTATATCAAATTCAACGTCTTGCTCTGCTAGAACTAATATAAACTCCATTTGCTCATAGCTTTCTCTGTCTGGTTCATATAATATAAATTCACCTGTCAGTTCCAATTCTTCACATATATCCTCAAATGTATCCCTTACATTATCTGAAGCCATATCCACTAGATATGGAAGGAAAAACTCGTTATACCATTCTTCCTCACCGCTAGCTTCATCATAGTTTTCATTTGAATAGTCCTTAGCAGCATCCAATTCAACTTCATCAAAAACATAGAAAAAATTAAATACCTTTATCTGTTTACTATATTCTATTTCATCTATCTCCTTATAGCCCTCTTTTTCTAAGCTGTTTAAAATCTTTTGTTTATCCATATTACTACACTCCTTTACTAATTTCTTTTATATATTATACCAAATGATAGAAAATATATAATTAAAATATTTATCTATCTTTACTTTTAATAAAAAACCCGGAATTTCCCTGCTAATTTTATATAAGACTTCCTATTTCATATCCCTTGGCTTTTGCATTTTCCAAATCTTCATCAGTTGGTTTAAGTACTACCTTTATGCCTGGTTCAATCACTTTGAATTTAAGAGATTTTAGTCTTTCGGTTATCATTGGAACTGCTTCTCCGCTCCAGCCATATGATCCAAATGCCATTGCACGTTTCCCTCTGTTTACAATGGGACTAACATGGGAAAGCAAATTCCATATTGGTTCTACAGCATCCTGATTTATAGTTGGTGAACCAATTATTAATGCCTTTGACCTCTCAATTTTTTCAATTATTTGGTTTAACTCCAGCTCAGATATGTCAAAGCAGTCTACCTTCACACCTGCTTCACTTAACCCTTCTGCTATTGCTTCAGCCATTCTTTTAGTATAACCATATGCAGAAACATAGGTTACTACAGCATATTTATCCTCATTCGTTTCTAATATGCCTTTGCTCCATTTCTCATATAAACTAACATACTTCCATGGATTATCTCTATGAATAGGTCCATGGCTAGGTGAAATTATTTCTACCATTAAAGGTTTAATTTTTTCTGTTGCTAATATAGCATGTTTTTTAAATGGACTCATTATGCAATCAAAATAATATTTAAACTCATATGAAAATTCTCCAACAACATCACTAAAAATTTCATTATGGCAATAGTGGCATCCAAAGCAGTCGCAGGTATACAATATCTTGTCATATTCATCATAAGTAAAAATAGTATCTGGCCAGTGAAGGAATGGTGCTGATATAAACTTCAATGTACGTTTTCCAATGTTCAAATCTTCTTTTGCTTCTATTCCTTTAAAATCTTTATTGATAATGTTTTTAATATTTATTAAAGCTGGTTTTGAAGCTATAACAACTGCATCCTTGTATTCCTCTAAGATTTGCACTAATGATCCACTGTGGTCAGGCTCTGTATGCTGCACTATAATATAATCGATAGCTCTGTCGCCAATTATTTCTTTAATATTTGAAATAGACTGTTCATAAAAGCCATCCTTCACTGCATCAATTAAAACAACCTTCTCATCAACAATAAGATAAGAATTGTATGTAGTTCCCTTTTCAGTACTCATAATTATGTCAAATACTCTGAGCTCTGGGTTCTTTACACCTACCCAATAAATATCCTTCTTAATTTCTGCTGCGCTCATAATTATTTCCTCCACAACTTTAAAATTTATTATTCATTTCTTTTGCTTAGTAGTCACCAATTCTATAATAGTTCAAAACATTTAAGACATTTCTATGAAAACCTAATCTGTTTCAGTTCCCTGTCATCCAAAACGTAGTTAAGGATCTTATAGGCATCTTTGAGAAAGATTCTTCACTATC
>JBEQBT010000182.1:0-7042 GCA_041639705.1 Clostridiaceae bacterium
ATCTCATTGCAGCTACTACATCATGAAGTGGATAAAAATGAGGTTTGTTCAAATCTATAATAATCATATCTGCTTTCTTACCAACCTCAAGGGAACCAATTTCCTTATCAAGTCCCAGTGCCTTCGCACCATTTTTTGTAGCCATTTCTAGTGCAGTCATTGCTGGAATACAAGTTGGTTCATTGTTTACTCCCTTATTAACTATAGCAGCAAGGTTTATTTCCTCAAACATATTAACATTATTGTTGCTTGAGGACCCATCAGTGCCTAGAGCTACATTTACTCCTTTTCCCATTAACTTTATAACAGGTGCAAAACCATTACCAAGCTTTAGGTTGCTTCCCGGATTATATACAACTGATACACCCTTTTCTGCAAGAATATCTATGTCTTCATCTGACAGGTGTACACAATGTGCTGCAACTGCTGGTACATCAAATATTCCCATATCATTTGCATGCTTTATTGGTGATTTCCCAAATTTATCGTAATTATCCTGGGTCTCTTTTTTGCTCTCTGAAAGATGAATATGTATTCCAAAATTCATTTCCTTTGCAAACTTTCCAACTCTTTTTAAGTAATCAGCACTACAGGTATATGGTGCATGGGGACCAGCCATAACTGTGATTCTTCCATCACCCTTACCCTGCCAATCATTATAAAATCTCTTTGTCAAATCAAATCTGGAGTTGTCCTCAGCATCCTCTCCAACCATTCCCCATGCAAGCCTTGCTCTAATTCCTGTCTCAAGTACAGCTTTTGCAGTATCATCCATAAAAAAATACATATCATTAAAACAGGTTACTCCTGATTTAATGGATTCAATGATGCTTAACATTGTGCCCCAGTAAACATCCTCTCCAGTTAGTTTATCCTCAATTGGCCAGATTTTTTCTGAGAGCCATTCCCAAAGGGGAAGATCATCTGCATAGTTTCTAAACAATGACATGGCCATGTGAGTATGGGCATTTATAATGCCTGGCATAACAAACTTTTTAGCTCCATCTATTACCTTATCAGCATTGAAGTCCTTGGGCACCTCTCCTATATACTTGATCCTATCATTCTCAACTGCTATGGAAGCATTCTTTAAAACTTTATTTTCTCCATTCATAGTTAAAATAGAGGCATTTTTTATCAATATATTCATTGTTTCACATCCTTATCATATATCTTTGACCTATATTAAATATTCCCTAAATTTTCGGTTTTTCCTCCTTGAATTCTGCTTTATATATTATTATCTACAGTTATGTAATTGTTAATATGCTTGTTTTTTAAAGCCCTAAAGGATAATACCTAATTATCCTAAATTATAAACAATTGTTGACTGTCTCTATTGAAGAAATAAAAAAAACCGCATCATGCGGTTCCTTTTTGTTACAAAAGAAGAATGTTTGCATTTGTGCACTGTTCCATCATTTTATCTGGCCAAACTCCAGCTTGAACCTCTCCTATGTGAGCCTTCTTGAGGAAAAACATACACATTCTAGACTGGCCTATGCCTCCGCCTATTGTGTATGGAAGCCTTCCTGCTAGAAGCATTCTGTGATATTCTAGTGCCTTTCTATCCTCACAGCCTGCTATTTTTAGTTGCTTTTCAAGTGCAGCTTCATCTACTCTTATACCCATGGATGATATTTCAAATGCTCTTTTTAATACTGGATTCCAAAGGATAATGTCTCCATTTAATTCCCAATCATCATAATCCGGAGATCTTCCATCATGTCTTTCACCAGATTTTAAGCTCCCGCCTATTTTCATAATAAATACTGCTCTTTTTTCCTCTGCTATTACATCTTCCCTTTCCTTTGGAGTAAGGTTAGGGTATCTGTCCTCTAGCTCCTGGGTTGTGATAAAGCTTATTTCCTCTGGTAGTATCTTTTCAAAATCTTTGTTTACACTTAAAATATAGTACTCAGTTGATTTTAATGTATTAAATATCTTTATAACTACTGATTTCAATGTTTCTTCATTTCTATCTTCAAAATCTATAACCTTTTCCCAGTCCCATTGGTCTACGTATATGGAATGAAGGTTATCAGTATCCTCATCACGTCTTATTGCATTCATATCTGTATAAAGCCCTTCACCCTTTTTAAAGCCATATCTCATAAGGGCAATTCTTTTCCACTTTGCCAGGGATTGTACAATCTCAATATCTGCATCATCTATAGAGCTAGCATCAAATGATACTGGTCTCTCAATTCCATTAAGATTATCATTTATACCAGTTCCCATTCTTACAAATAGGGGTGCAGATACTCTAGTAAGGTTAAGTGCATTTGATAAGCCCTGTTCAAAATGATCCTTTATCATCTTTAAAGCAACTTCTGTCTTCCTGATGTCTAGTCTTGGTTTGTAGTCCATTGGTACGTTCCATTGTTTAATATAATCCATTGTATTTCCTCCATTCAATTTTAAAATATATGTTCAAATTCTCAAGTGGTTGTTTAAATTCAGCAAGACCTAATAGTAGCTATCCATAAGAAGGTCTCAATTGTTTTATCTGGCATGCCAGAAATAAATAAAAAAAACCCTTCATCCCTGTATATAAGGGACGAAAGGTATGTTCCGCGGTACCACCCTGATTAGTTTAAAAAACTCAACTCAATTAGTACAGAAGTTATCTTCGATACTATCCATTCTTTAACGGTATGGCTCCGTCCAAGCCTACTCTCTAATGATTTCGGTTGGAAACTCAGAGATGTTCTTCAGTACAGCTATTGTATTGGTCTTTCACTATCACCAACTCGCTATAACTCTATTCTATACCTACTCTTCTCTTCATTGTCCTTAGCTTTTTTTCAATTATAGAACTTTAAAATTGCATTGTCAAGAACATTTTTATTCATTTTTTAATATTTTTTTATGGGTATACTTCCATTTTAGATATCAAATGAAATATATATACATTCTACTGTCATTTTTTAAATTTATTTGTGTTTAAAACAATCTGCTCAATCTTTCAACTACATCTTCAATTCTTTTTTCACGCTTTATGCCCATCCAGTTAACAATTCCCGTTCCCATTATTGATGCTCCTTTGGATTCACAAATATTTTTCATCTGAGAGATGGTATGGTTTCCTCCCATCCATGGATATGGGAAAAACTCTGTAACCAAGCAGATAACTTTCTTGTTCTGTAAAGATGCAGTCTGGTTAAGATAAAAAGCTAATACAGAAGAGATGGAAGCACCTTGCACAGGCCCTGCAAATATCAGTCTGTCGTATGAGGATATATCAGGCTTTGCTTTTAGTTGAATTTTCGTTGCATCCTTTACATTGGTTTTTTCCCTATCAGCAGGCTCTAGCCTTTCAACGTTCACTGAATGTCCAGCTCTCAATAGTTTCTCCTTGAGTTTCTGGACAACAGAATAGGTATTACCAGTTTGGGAATGTACTATAATTCCTATTTTCATGGACAGCCTCCTTAATATAAATTTTTATTTGTTGGAAAAATTCAGTAGTAGTAGGAGCCAGTTCTCAACCTTTTTATAATATTGAAATATCCCTCCCTTAAATTTGTTTTTATAATTCTATGTAATCTATTAAAGTCATCACTTTCCTATATTTACTAGTATATACCTACCATTATTTGAAGTATAGGGACAGTTCTTAACTTTTTTATTTAAAAAAATTGATGATAATTCTCATTTACTTAGTTTGAAAATCTCTGTTTATTTTGAGTTTGAATTTAGTATTCAGTATTATGCTAGTAATTGTGAAATATATTATATTGTATATCATATATCTTTGATTTTGCATTATTATGTTAATATTTTTATATTTTTTTCTTATATTTATTGCACATTTGATGAAATATTCTGATATAATACAATATAATAATACTTTAGTAAGGAGTGTTGGTTCATGGAGTTATCATTAAATAGGATTGATTCTATTTCCATCAAAAGCACAGCAGAAGAAAAAAGAGGAGTAGAACTGAATTTGATTGTAACTAAGACTAGAAAAAGTGGCACACTATTTATTTGTGAAGATCTGTGTGATGGATATGTTTGGGAATGGAATCTTATATATGGAATAGGAAATGATGTGTATTAATTTAAGTTTATTTTAATATAGGGATAGTCAATTTCTATAATGTAAAAATTGACTATCCCTATAAATTTATATTTGATTTTTATACCTAAAGCATGATATCAAATGATCATTTATTATACCTGTAGCTTGAAGGTGTGCATATACTATGGTTGAACCTAAAAACTTAAAGCTGCGACTTTTTAAATCCTTGCTTACTTCGTCTGATAGTGGGGAGGTTGCAGGTACCTCAGATGTATCACTCCATTTATTCACAACAGACTTATTATCAACAAAGCTCCATATGTAATTATCAAAGCTGCCATATTCCTCTTGAATCTTCAAAAATTCCTTAGCATTTCCAATCGATGCATCTATTTTTCTTCTATTTCTAATAATTCCTGCATTATTCATAAGCTCCAGTACTTTATTCTCATCATATTGAGCTACTTTAATTGGATCAAAATCATCATAGGCTGCTCTGTAATTTTCCCTTTTTCTAAGTACAGTAAGCCAATTTAGCCCTGCCTGGGCAGATTCTAGTACCAGGAATTCAAAATGCTTTCTATCATCATGAACAGGAACTCCCCATTCCTCATCATGGTATTTTACATATAATTCATCATTTCCACACCATGGACATCTATTCATTTTAATCACCCTCACATCAAATTATCATATGCTTATATATTACCATAATTTCGTAAAACAGGTAGAGCTTTCTCGACACTTTTGGTGCCAGCCATATGAGATTATGAGATTCCATATGACTGGCATCAAAAGTAAGTGTTATTATTCCAATTAGGAATATCGATAATAGCTGGAATTGTTTTTGGCAGGTAAATGTTCTTGTAATTCTTTTTGTAATCTATTTTTTCACCCATAATTGTACCCCCTATTCTTTTTTAATAAGAATATCATAAATACTATGACAACTGCATGTCATAATATATTTTTATTACTTAGGCTTATATCTCATATAAAATAATTCTGAACTGGCCCCATAACTTGATTATATAGTACCATAATAACATAAAAAATGAATACTCCCAAATAAAAAAGGTATATCATTGAATGGCACTTTTCAGTGATTTTCAATGCTATACCTTTTTTATTTAAGCAGCAATTCTGCAATCTGAACTGCGTTTGTTGCTGCACCCTTTCTGATATTATCAGCAACTACCCACATATTAATACCAGAGTCTATACTTTCATCCCTGCGTATTCTTCCAACAAACACCTCATTCTTACCCTCTACGTTTATTGGCATTGGATATAAGTTTTGAGATGGGTTATCCTCGACAATAATTCCAGGGAAATTTGTTAGGGCTTCAAATACATCCTTTATATCAAAATTCTTTTCAAACTCCACATTAATAGATTCACTGTGTCCATGGAAAACTGGAACTCTAACTGTTGTGGCTGTTACTCTTAGATGATCATTATGAAGAATCTTTCTGGTTTCATTAACCATTTTCATTTCTTCCTTTGTATAGCCATTATCCAGGAATGAATCAATATGGGGCAGCACATTGAATGCAATAGGGTGTTGAAACTTTTTTGGAGCCTCACCCTTTGTGCCATTTAGCAAATCATTATATCCTCCGACTCCAGCTCCTGAAACTGCCTGGTAGGTTGAATATACTACTCTTTTTATCCCATACTTGTCATATAAGGGTTTTAGTGCAACAACTGCTTGAATTGTTGAGCAATTTGGGTTTGCAATTATACCCTTGTTCCACTTTACATCCTCAGGATTAACCTCTGGTACTACAAGCGGCACTTTGCTGTCCATTCTCCATGCACTGCTGTTATCCACTACAACACAGCCCTTAGCTGCTGCAATAGGTGAGAATTTCAAGCTTGTGTCTCCTCCTGCAGAAAATAATGCAATATCAATACCTCTGTCAAAGGAGTCCTCCCTAAGCTCTTCTACCACATATGACCTATCCCTAAACTTTACCTTCTGTCCTGCTGACTTTGCTGTAGCAAACAAATACAATTCATCTATTGGGTAATTTCTTTCATCTAAAACCTGAAGCATGGTTCTTCCAACCATACCTGTTGCTCCTACCACTGCTACTCTTTTTCCCATTTTTAACCCTCCTTAAGTTGTTCTATGCAAATATATAATTATTATATTCAAATAAAATTATATTACCATCTATAATATTATAATCCAAATGCATCTGCAACTATTTTTACTGCTTTTAATTTATCCTGTCTATTAATTGCACATGTAATTCTAATTTCTGATGTTGTTATCATTTTAACCTCAATATTATTTTGGGAGAAAAGCTTAAATATATTTCCTGCAACCCCTGAGGTTGTCTTCATTCCTATTCCTACAACTGAAAACTTGGTTATATTCTCATCAATAATTATGTTTTCCTTTGGAGTAAATCTAGTTAATATATCCAGGCAGTCCTTAATTTCATTTCCTGGAATGGTAAAGGTAATGTTAACCTTACCCTTTATTGGAGCTGTCTGGCTTATCATATCTATATTAATTCTTCTTGCTGATATCCTTCCAAACAGTTCACAAATAGTTGTAATTCCTAGTGGTAAATCCTGAATTGTTATTGCTACATCCTCATCACTTGTTGCTATTCCAGTTATTGGTTTGTTCTCCATACTCATGTCCTTTACCTCCCGAATAATAGTTCCATCTATATCACTGCAGCTTAATCCAACATATATTGGTACACAATATTTTTGGCCAAGCTCCACGGAGCGCGAATGCATTATCTGTGCTCCAAAGCTTGATAGTTCCAGCATCTCTTCATAATCAATTTCTTTAAGCTTATGTGCCTCCTTATAAATTCTTGGATCCACACCATATATACCATCAACATCAGTGTATATCTCGCAGGCTCCCCCAAGTTTTACAGCTAGAGCCACAGCTGAAGTATCTGAGCCTCCTCTTCCAAGTGTAGTTATATCTCCCTCATCATTTACACCCTGGAAGCCAGCAACTATTATTATTTTCCCTTCGTTAAT
>JBEQBT010000183.1:0-6957 GCA_041639705.1 Clostridiaceae bacterium
TTATAAGCCTTTAGCATTTTCTCACCTCATTTCATTCCTTGACTTTCAATATACTTTCTGACTATATCTATTGGAGCACCACCTTTTGTTATTAGACAATAGCTTCTACTCCAAAAATACTCTTTCCAAAGCTGATTCTTGATTGTTGCAAACTCTTCATCTCCCAACTAAGAGGATAGGAAGTTCGCCCGTTCTGTTAAACAAATCAATAACATGCTGATCATTAAGAGAATAGAAAACTGACTTTCCTTCTTTTCTATATTTAACAAGTCTCATTGTTCTAAGTACTCTTAATTGGTGTGAAACTGCAGACTGGGACATCTCTATAATATCTGCAATATCACAAACACACATCTCATTTATTGACAGGGCATAGAGTATTTTTATTCTTGTTGTATCACATAAAGCTTTAAAACCCTCTGATTGACTAAGAGTTTCACCATCACTTATCATTTTATGCTTAACACTCTCAATACTTTCAGTATGAATAATATTCTCCTCGCAAAGGTCGCAGTTTTTCATAAAATCACCACTCAATACAATTATATTTCTATTTTACATCAAAGTTTCATTTATAAAAAGAAGGTCTCATCTTCTATTTATGGTATTTCATAAATATATATAAATGGGGTGGTATAAATGTTGATAATATTTGCCATAGTATTTTCCATATCTTCAATTATTATATCATATAAAATGAGGGAGAATTATGATCCTCTATTATTAATAAAGCTTATTGGTTTATTTATACTATCTGTTGTAACCCTCTCATTTAATACATTCATTCCAATACCTGTAGGCTTTGTTGCTGGATTTCTTATTTCAATAAAGTGTCAGCATAATAAAAAATCTAAAAAATCAATTACTTTATTAGGTCTTTTAACAACAATACTATGTACTATGCTTTACTATATTCAATAAATAAATTGGACACAAATTAATTTATACATTATTTTCCTATATGAATTAAGCTTTACCACTATATATAAGTATAAAAGGTGTCACATAATGCCACACCTTTTATTTTAAGATTATTATTTAATTTAACTTTTTTTCCACACATATACTATGTTCAACCCAAAGATTACAGCGATTATTATTAATATCATATATTTCTCATTGAAGCTGTTTCTTAGTAAACTGAACAGGTAAAAATTCTTTGTATATTTTCCCCTTGTAATAAGCTCCAATAAATAGTATGCAAATGCCACAAGATAACCTGAAGTTATGTTTCCAGTTATATTAGTTATAGTTAATCCTAAAAGTCCTAGAAAAACTGCTGAAATACATGTTCCAAAAATTATACTCCAGGGTGAAAAAGTTCCTTTATTATACAATGCATATATTGTTATTATTGAAATAAACAAAAATGTTATCACCATCATTATACACATGCGTAATATAAATATATAGATATGTGGTGTTTTTCTTGAGAATATAATTTCCTTTATATTATCCCTATTTTCTATGTCTCCTAAGGATATAAACAGAACAATACCTAGTATAGATAAATACATTTCTCCCACAACCCCCATATTTTCGAATTCAAGAATTCTAAAACTAAATATAAAAGGTGCTAATGCTACTAATACTAGTGCAGCAAGAAAATTAATATTACATGTTATTTTGATGTTGTAATACATTATCTTTTTTAGATTTTGTAAAAACTCCAAATCCCCCACCCCTTTTGTATGATAGAAGCAATGCTGTAATAAATACTATTCCTATAGATAATACTGCATAGAATATACGATTTGTAATTATATCCTTACTCCACAGAATATATTTATTATAGCTTCCAACTGTATTGAAGCGGATTAATATTTTACCTAAATTATAATCACCCTTTAATGGCATAAGAGAAGTTATCCATAGTACAAATTGTATTGGAAGTGCTAATATTCCATTATCTAATATTAATGATATAAACATTCCAAAGGCAATTGTAAACATCAAGGTTGGAAGAATCCATATAATCGTATATTTATAAAATGCCAGATAGTCAATTATGTATTTATTCTGTGCTGCAAAAATTGAGAATTTAATAGTTGCATGAGTAGCCAAAGCTAAATATACTAATAATGTTGATGCAACTAATGCAATATATTTTGAAATCACATATATACTAGACTTAATATTTCTACTATAAATTAATTCATGCATTTTACTTCTCTTGTCCCTAGTTAAAATAAATGCAGATAGGAATATAGGGAAAAAGGCAGCAGTAATTCCCATATAGTCAGCAAACAGTCTTGCATATGCGCTGGTAAGCTTATCTTTATTAAGCACATCATTGAATTCTGTTACTGCTTCTTCATAGGTCATGTTCCTATTTAAAGTTATTTTTCTATATTTATCTCCATAGCTTGTATTTTTGCCAAGCTTTTTATCAACCTCTCTGACAATTTTTAAATATTCTTCATAGGAAGCTTTTATATTAATTTCTTTAGTGTCAATATCATAAAAACCTATCCTGTTTGTAGCCTCCTTTAATAAATCTCTTTCATCATCATTAATTTTTACCATCTTATTTATAAAACCATTTACTTCAAAGGTTCCATTATCTAAATCTCTATTTAAATTTCTAAAAACCTCCTTTATTTCTTCAGTTCTATCAGTTATTATGACACTTCCATAATAATTCTGACCAGGAACAGGTTTAATTGGTCTCTGAATATCTCCTATGTCCCCATAAAACTGAGAATTATAAAACAAAATCACAACAATAAAGAAAAGGTATAATGTAATATTTTTTAATAGGTACTTTATATCCTTACTAATTAATTTTATCAGCATTTTAATTAGCCTCCCTTATAAGCTTCATATATGCATCTTCTATGGAAGGTTGAATAGCTGATGCATTCTCAAATGGTTTCTCAGCTGATATTATTCTCATTCTAATCTTTTCTCCCTCTGAAACTGTAGAAATTATATTAATGTCCCTCTTAATCCTATCAAATTCTTCCCTGTCCACATCTGAAGTCCACACATTTCCTAGTGCCTTTTCAAGAAGCTCCTTTACCCTTCCTTGATACGCTATCTGTCCATCCTTTAGAATAGCCAGATTCTCACAGGTAAATTCTATATCCTCGACTATATGTGTTGAGAGTATAACTATTCTTCCATCAGCAAAATCTGTCAACATATTTCTAAACCTTACTCTTTCCTCAGGATCAAGTCCTGCTGTAGGTTCATCAACAATCAAAATTTTAGGATTATGCAGCAGTGCCTGGGATATTCCAAGTCTTCTTTTCATTCCTCCAGATAATGCCCTTACCTTTGTCCTAAGCTGCCTGTCTAAATTAACCCTCTCAAGTAAATTTATTATCCTCTTTTTTCTTGTAATTCTATCATCATTTATGCCTGATAGTATTGCAAGATAATCTAATGATTCATATACACTCATATTAGGATACATTGAAAAATCCTGTGGCAAATATCCAATTATTGTCCTTATCTTACTCTTATCATCTATATCTATTCCATCTATCCTAACACTTCCCCCTGTTTTATGAAGAAGTGTAGTAAGAATTCTCATTAGTGTTGTTTTACCTGCTCCATTTGGACCTAATAGTCCGAACATTCCTTCAGAAATTTCCATATTAATATTATTAAGAACTTGCTTAGAACCATAGCATTTATCTAAATCATTTATCTCAATTTTCATGCTTGAACCCCCTTTGTATATTTGTATTTTGAAGATATTCATAAAGAGTGCTTTCACTAAGAGCCACAATTCCAATAATAAGGATAGAAAACATATTTAATCCTATAGTCAATAATACAGGAAGCAAAATCAAAAGAGCTGCTGTAAATAAACACGTTCCTATCCTAAGCCTTTTAATTACCAACTTTTTATTATTTTGCTTTACCAATTCTTCTTCATGCTTTATATATTCAAGATATCTAACCTTCTGCCAAACTCCTGATATAAAATCTGTGTCCCTTTGGTCATCTTTGTTTATGGATCTCATATACTATACCTCCTTTTCAAGCATCGTTTTAAGTTTCTTTCTTGCCCTGTATACTAATATTTTTATTTGTCCCAAATTTTTACCCATTATTTTTGATGCCTCATCATATGAAAAATCGTAGTACTCAATCAAATAAATTATTGTTTTGTAATCATCTCTAAGTTCATTAACCATATCTCTTACCAAGTTATTCTTTTCTTTTTCCAGGTATTTTTCCTCAGGTGTTGCTTCCAATTTTTCATTATAATTTTCATATGCATAAATGTTTTTACTTTTCCTTATATAATCAATACTTTTATTTCTTATAATAGTAAACAGGTATGTTTTATAGGAGTATGTATTTTTATATCTTTCTCGGTATACATATATATCAGCAAAGCTTTCCTGGACTATGTCCTCTGCTTCATAGGGATCATGAACATATCTCTGTGCAAAGGAAAGTGCCTTTCCTCTATGTTTTATTATTAATTTTTCAAAGCTCTCATTATCTCCTGCTTGGAACTTTTTAATAAGATGACTATCCTCATTAAGCACTTTATCCCTCCTTTGCTTATTCATCTCTTAATCGTTTAATATTATAAAAAGTTACACTTTTAATTTCATATTTAGAAATTTCCATATTAACATACTATATCTTTCATAAATGGGCAAGAAAAAATTACCTTATAATAAAAGATCACCCTCAAGGATGATTATAGTAATTTAGAAAATAATTAAATAAAAATGAAATTGTAGAATATTGCAAGTAAGAATTCTTATGTACATTAAAATTACATGTATTAATGAAACTGATAAAGATGTATTTATTGTATTAGAAAGAACCATACAGCTTTAATTTTAACTTGACATCTAGCGATTGCTTGGCTAAAATGAACCTATCGATCGCTAGGGAGGAAAAACATGGATACAAAAGAGCAAATTTTAGAAACGTCCTTAAGCTTGTTTGCTAAAAAAGGATATGTGGCAACTTCTGTTAGGGATATAGGAAAGTATGTTGGTATTAAAGATAGTTCTCTTTATTTTCATTTCAAAAACAAGCAGGCTATTATGGAGTCATTAAAGGACAAATTCATTGAAAGGTCTAACATGTCTGTCGAAAATATCAGACAAGGAATTCAAAAAATCACTTGTATGAAGGATGAAATTTTCTTAAACGTAACAATAGGATATATAGAATCTTACCTTATGGAACCATTTATAAATAAATTCATCCGGGTTCTCATACATGAACAGGGTGATAACAAGGAATCAAGAAATCTGTACCAGGAATGGTGTATACGTAATCCAGTAGTATTTCAAACAGAATTAATTATAAAATTGCAGGAAATTGGTTTTTTGAAAAAAATGGATCCAAAATATCTTGCAGAAGCATATTATTCACCTATTTTTTTATATTTTAACGAGCATATGACCTATGATGAGGAAATAGAAAAACAGAAGAAACAGTTTTTAAATAGAGTTCAAAATCATGTTAATTTATATTTGAAAGAATATGAGGTGTGAAATTTATGAAAAAAATATTAATTACAGGTGGAAACCAGGGAATTGGATACAATATGGTTAAGCAGCTGCTTGCAGATGGCTGCCAAGTAACTGTGTTGGATTTGGAAATAGACCATCTTGAAGAAATACAAAAAAATTATGAGGACAGGCTATTGCCAATTAAGTGTAATGTGAAGGATGAAGCTGCAATGATGGATTCAATTAAAATAAGTGCAGAAAAATTTGGAGGCATAGATATTGCAATACATAATGCATGCAGATGTACCTTTGAACCAATGGGAGAGACAAACTATTCAATCTATGAGGATGTTTTTAATGTTAATTATTTCGGAGCTCTAAGATTAACAAAAGGGGTTATACCCTATATGGAAAAAGGGGGAAAAGGCAAAATCATTTTCACAAGTTCAGGAGTGGGAGTTATGGGATTTGTAAACATCAGTCCCTATGCATCAAGTAAGGGTGCTATTGAGTCCCTTGCGAAATGTATGAACATTGAATATCAAAAAAAAGAATTACATTTCACATATTCCATCCCCCTCTTACTCAAACTAAGTCAGCTTCAGGTTTGCCTGTGCCAAAAGAATTTATGGCAGACCCTGTTAAGGTTGGAACCGGACTAGCAAAACATATTGATAAAAAAAGTTTTATCATCTGTCACAGCTTTGGACAAAAGGTTCAAACCTTAGCATGTTATCTGTTTCCTATTAAAATAGGAAAATTAATGAGCAAAATGACTGCAAATTATTCAAAAAATAAATAATGCTCCTTAAAAAGGAGCTCTTATCCGGCATTAACCTACTCTCCCATATCGTCTCCAATACAGTACCAGTGGTGAATGAAAGTATAAATGACTTTCATCGGGCTTAACCAAAATAAAAAAAGCTTCCTTAAAGGAAACTTTTTTTCATCTGGCAACGATCTACTCTTCCATGCCGTCTCCAGCATAGTACCATTGACGTGCCCGGGCTTAACCATCGTGTTCGGAATGGGAACGGGTGTGACCCCGGGGCTATTGCCACCAGATTTAAATATGCCTTACGGCTTTTGTAATAAGTAATAAATTTGCTGACATAAATTTATTTGGTGGAGATAAAGAGATTCGAACTCTTGACCCCCTGCTTGCAAGGCAGGTGCTCTCCCAACTGAGCTATACCCCCATAATAGAAGTTTGATACCAGATGTTAGATGTTGGACTTCTAACATCCAACTTCTTGCTTCTAACATCTAAAATTGGTGGGCCTTCAGGGACTCGAACCCCGGACCAACCGGTTATGAGCCGGTTGCTCTAACCAACTGAGCTAAAGGCCCTTGAGTCTCAAATAAGAGACTGTATATCCGGCAGCGACCTACTCTTCCATGCCGTCTCCAGCATAGTACCATTGGCGTGCCCGGGCTTAACCATCGTGTTCGGAATGGGAACGGGTGTGACCCCGGGGCTATTGCCACCAGATAATTTAGATGCAAGAAGTTGGATGTTAGA
>JBEQBT010000184.1:0-6909 GCA_041639705.1 Clostridiaceae bacterium
ACTGTTCTTTTACATCCAATCCAATAGGGAAGAATCAGGATTTAGTTGATTCCTATCTAAACAGCTTAATAAAGGAAATTAACAGCGTTTTTGGTTATTTAGTATCAAATAATTATAATATTGATACTTTATATGTTGGTGGTGGAACTCCCACCTCATTAAGTGCTAATAGTTTAAGTAAGCTATTGTCTGTCATAGCTTCTAATGTTTCAATTAAAGACTTGAGGGAAGTAACTATTGAGGCTGGAAGACCTGATTCTATAGACTTGGACAAACTCTCCTTAATAAGAGATTTTGGATGCTCTAGAATAAGTATAAATCCACAAAGCATGAATGATGAAACTTTAAAAAGGATAGGAAGAAACCACACCTCAAATGATATAACAGCTAAATACTATATGGCAAGGGAAATAGGCTTTGACAATATAAATATGGATATTATAATTGGACTTCCTGGAGAAGGTGAAGGTGAAATACTAAGGACCATGGATGCACTTGAGAAACTAGTACCTGAAAGTATTACAATACATACCATGTCTATAAAAAGAGCATCCATTTTAAATGAACTGGAATTTAGAGTGAAGAATAGTACTGCAAGCAGTATGTATGAGATTGCTTCTTCTAGAGTTAGAAAAATGGGCATGTATCCTTATTATATGTATAGACAAAAGCATATGATTGTTCCACTAGAAAACGTTGGTTATTGTAGGTGGGGCAAGGAAAGCATATATAATATCCAGATGATTGCAGAAAATATATCTATTGTTTCATTTGGAGCAGACGCAATTACAAAAATTGTGTTTAATGATGAAAACAGAATTGAAAGAGCAGCTAACGTAAAGGATGTTAGAGAGTATATAAATAGAATTGATGAAATGATAGATAATAAGATACAAGCTATTAGTATGTTGACAAAATAGCCCATAAGTTATATAATTCAATGGAAAAAATATAACTTTTTTATAGCATTTTTAAACAGGGTAGTACCGCGGATTATTATCCGTCCCTATATAGGGGCGGCTTTTTTATAAGGATGGTGGATTAATATGTTAACAAAAGCACCAAGAGGAACAAAGGATATATTGCCACAGGAGTCTTACAAGTGGCAATACATAGAAAATCAAATAAGAAAAATATGTCGGGAATTTGGATTTGGCGAAATTAGAACCCCCTCCTTTGAACACACGGAGCTTGTTCAAAGAGGAATAGGAGAAACCACTGATATTGTACAAAAAGAGATGTATACATTTGAAGACAGAGGGGGAAGAAGCATTACATTAAAGCCTGAAGGCACAGCCCCAGCTGTTAGAGCATTTGTAGAGCATAATTTATCCCAGGAGTCTCAACCTACAAAAATGTTTTATATAACTCCTGTTTTTAGATATGAGCGACCACAGGCAGGAAGGTTAAGAGAACATCATCAGTTTGGAGTCGAAGTATTTGGAGCGGAAAATGCTTCTGCAGATGCAGAAGTAATAAGCTTAGCAATGACATTCTTTAAAAGGCTTGGAATAGAAAATCTGAAGGTTAATATTAATAGTATAGGATGTCCGGTATGTAGAAAAAACTATAATGAAGCTTTAAAAGAGTATTTTAAGACAAATTTTGAAGGTCTTTGTCCAACCTGTCAGGATAGGTTTGATAGAAATCCATTAAGAATACTTGATTGTAAAAACCCCGAATGTATTGAAATTTCTAAGGATGCACCACTGGTATTAGATTATCTATGTCAAGACTGCCAAACTCACTTTGAAAGCTTAAGGTCGGAATTAACAACACTTGAAATTCCTTTTGTTGTTGACCCCCATATTGTAAGAGGGCTGGATTATTATACTAGAACTGTATTTGAAATTATTTCTGAAGGCATTGGTGCTCAAAGTACCGTATGTGGAGGAGGAAGATATAATAATCTAATAAAAGAATGTGGAGGACAGGATACTCCTGCAGTTGGGTTTGGACTTGGATTAGAAAGACTAATAATTACTATTGAAGCAAATGGGAGTAATATTCCTAAACCTGAAGGTCCAGCACTTTTTATTGCTCCACTAGGTGAAGGAGCTAGACTAAAATCCTCTAAGCTTATTCTTGATCTAAGAAACGCAGGGATAGCTTGTGAAAGAGATTTAATGTCCAGAAACCTAAAAGGGCAAATGAAATATGCAAATAAAATAAATTCAAAATTTACTATTGTTATTGGTGATGAGGAGCTTAGTACAAATATTGTAAGACTTAAAAACATGGAAACTGGAGTAGAAACAGAAATTCAAATGAAGGATATTATTGATGAAATAAAATCACGTTTATAAGGAGGAAAGTCATGGGTGAGACAATTAAAGGACTTAAAAGAACAATCATGTGTGGAGAATTAAGAGAAGCCCATATAGGTAGTAGTATTACTGTAATGGGATGGGTTCAGAGAAGAAGAGATCTTGGAGGATTAATATTTGTTGATTTAAGAGATAGAACTGGAATTGTACAGATTGTATTTGGAGAAGCAATAAATGAAGAGGCATTTGAAAATGCTCAGGCTATTAGAAGCGAATATGTACTGGCAGTTACTGGTGAGGTTGTATTGAGAGAAGCACCAAATGCACAGATGCCAACTGGGTTGATTGAAATTAAAGCACAAGCTTTAAGAATTCTTTCGGAATCAGAAACTCCACCAATATATATAAAGGAAAACCTGGATGCAGCAGAGCAGATAAGATTAAAATATAGATACCTTGATTTAAGAAGACCTGATATGCAGCGTAATCTTATGATGAGACATAGAGCTGCAAAAATTGTAAGAGATTTCATGGATGAAAACGGATTTTTAGAAATTGAAACTCCTATGATGACAAAAAGTACTCCTGAAGGTGCTAGAGATTATCTTGTTCCCAGCAGAAACTATCCAGGAAATTTCTATGCTCTTCCACAGTCACCCCAGCTATTTAAACAACTGCTTATGGTATCTGGATTTGATAGATATTTTCAGATTGTGCGTTGTTTTAGAGATGAGGATTTAAGGGCAAACAGGCAGCCTGAGTTTACTCAAATAGATATTGAAATGTCTTTTGTTGATATAGATGATGTTATTGAAATAAATGAAAAATTGATTCAAAGGTTATTTAAGGACACAATTGGAGTAGAAGTGTCATTACCTATTATGAGAATGCCATATAAGGAAGCAATGGAGAAATATGGCTCAGATAAACCTGATATTAGATTTGGAATGGAAATTGTAAATATTTCTGATATTTCAGGAAATACAGAATTCAAGGTTTTTAATGATGCATTAGCTTCAAGGGGAAGTGTAAGAGCAATAAATGTAAAGGGCTGTGCTGATTTTGGAAGAAAAGAGTTAGATAGACTTGGAGAATTTGTTAAAACCTATAGGGCTAAGGGACTTGCGTGGATTGCATTAAAGGATGAGGAGATAAAGTCACCTATATCTAAATTCCTTAATGATGATCAAATGAATTCAATTGTTAAGAAAATGGATGGAGAAAAGGGCGATTTAATTTTGATAGTTGCAGATAAGGATGAAACAGTGTTTGCTGCACTAGGAGCATTAAGACTTGAGCTTGGAAGGAAGTTAAATATAATTGGACCTGAAAATAAAGAGTTTAAGTTTTTATGGGTAACAGAATTCCCACTATTAGAGTACAGCGAAGAGGAAGACAGATATGTTGCTAAGCACCATCCTTTCACAATGCCTATGGAAGAGGATATTCAGTATCTTGAAACAGAACCTGGCAAGGTTAGAGCAAAGGCATATGACATTGTTTTAAATGGTGAAGAAATAGGCGGAGGAAGCATAAGAATACATGATACAAAGCTTCAAGAAAGAATGTTTAATGCTTTAGGGTTTACACATGATAATGCTTGGGAAAGGTTTGGATTCCTACTAGAAGCATTTAAATTTGGTCCACCACCACATGGAGGATTGGCATACGGATTCGATAGATTGACAATGTTCCTTACTGGTACAGAAAATATTAAGGATGTTATTGCATTCCCTAAAAACCAAAATGCTGCTGATCCAATGACAAATGCACCATCAAAGGTTGATAAAAAGCAGCTTGATGAGCTTGGAATAGGAGTAATAGAAAAATAATTAAAAAGCTCCAGCAGCAAATTAATTTGCTCCTGGAGCTTTTTGTAGGGTTAATATGGTGGCAGCCACATCAGATATCAGATATTAATTTACATTTCAGGAAGAATGGATAACAATTAAAGTGAAACATGATAGAGCAGTAGTGGTCGATGCCCACATCGACAGGGCATCAACGGTGTAAGGGATACCAGCATCAACTGTGGAAATTCCATGCATCGCAAATACCCAAGCCGATGTGGGCATCGGCCACTACATTGTACTGCTGTATTCAATATAAGGGAACAGTGTTCGGCCGTTACCCAGAAGTTAGGACGCATTACCACACTATTATACATTACCTTATTTTTAAATAGAACCTTAATAAAAAATAAATCTATGGATATACTAATATCAATCAAAGTTTAGTATTGTATTCGATATTGATAATATTATAGTTTGGTGGTATATTAAAGGTAAGAAAAAAATAGCCCCTGCCGTATGCGCCATGATGGAGTATGTATTGTTCCAACACTGATTAAATGGGAGCCCCTTCTCCTTATGCGGAGTGTATGCCTTCTATAAGGAAACAAGAAACATCGGGGAGGACACCCACCTGCTTTAGGGCAGGATCAATCATTCCATCAAACGGTACGGTGGGTATTTTTATGCTTAATTTTGTTTTCTTATTGTTATTTATGAGGAGGAAATTTTTATGCTTGGACCGTATTCGAGAACTGAGATGCTCATTGGTAGTGAGGGTATGAAGAAAATAAAAAATGCTGCAGTAGCAATATTTGGCATTGGAGGAGTTGGCTCTTATACAGCAGAGGCTCTTTCAAGATGTAATATAGGTAAGCTTATACTAATTGATGATGATGTCATTTGTTTAACAAATATTAATCGTCAGCTCCATGCAACAACTAAAACAGTTGGACACGCAAAGGTGGATGCTATGGCTGATAGATTAAAGGAAATAAACCCCAAGATGGAAGTTATAACATATAAAAAGTTTTATAACGCTGAAAGTGCAGAGGAATTATTGTCCAAGGATTATGATTATGTTGTTGACGCCATAGATACTGTTTCAGGCAAAATTGATCTTGTTGTAAGATGTAATGAAATGGGTATTCCAATTATAAGCAGCATGGGCGCAGGAAATAAACTTGATCCAACAGGCTTTAAAGTAACAGATATATATAAAACAAGTGTTTGTCCCCTTGCAAAAGTAATGAGACATGAGCTTAGGAAAAGAGGTATAAAAAAGCTGAAGGTAGTTTCCTCAAAGGAAGAGCCTATAAAGCCTGATGAAGATTCTACATTTTCATGTAAGTATAATTGTATTTGTCCTCCTGGTAATGCGAGGAAATGTACAGATAGAAGGCAAATACCAGCTAGTATTTCATTTGTACCATCAGTAGTAGGACTGATAATAGCTTCTGAGATTGTTAAAGATTTAATAAAGTAACTTGTATTTATTTATGTATAGTGTATAATTGTTAGTAAAAATAGGTAAAGGAGGATTTTATTTTGGCTGGAAGTAGTTCTTTTGATATTGTTTCAGAAATTCAAATACAGGAAATGGATAATGCTATAAATCAGACTAGAAAGGAAATCTCCCAGAGGTATGATTTCAAGGGTACAATTGCAGAAATAGATTTTAATAATGAGGAAATGAAGATACATGCTCAAGATGAATTCAAGCTTGAGGGTATAATGGAAATTCTTAAAGGGAAAATGGTAAAAAGAGGTATTTCACCTAGATTTTTAGATATTCAGAAGCTTGAAGCAGCTTCAAATGGAACTGTTAGACAAGTTATTAAAATAAAAAAAGGTATTCAAAAGGATAAGGCAAAGGAAATCGTTCAAGATATAAAAAACTCAAAAATAAAAGTACAAGGCCAGATAATGGAAGATGTTGTTAGAGTATCAGGAAAGGATAAGGATGATTTGCAAGCTGTAATTCAATTAGTAAAAGGAAAAGACTACGGAGTTGAACTTCAATTTACAAATTATAGATAATTAGGATGGAGGTTTATAATGGAGTGTACAAAAACCGACTTGTTAAAAAGACTGAGAAGGATTGAAGGACAAATTAAAGGCATACAAAGAATGGTTGAAAAGGATGAATGCTGTAATGATGTATTAATCCAGATTGCTGCAGTAAGAGCGGCCATCAATAAAGTCGGCGGACTTATGCTAGAAAACTACTCGAAATCCTGTATTAGAAATGCTGCTGAAAATGAATCCCAAGATGGCAATGTGGATGAGCTTATTAATACTATATTGAAGTTTATGAAATGAAATACAACAGCTGTAAATATAACAGCTGTTGTATTTTTTTAACAGGTGCTGTATACTTTATATTGATTTTATTGTTATATTAGGCATCACAATATATGAAAGTGAGACTCTGTCATTCTGAACGCAGTGAAGAAGCTTAGTGGGTATTAAGATCCTTCACTGCATTCAGGATGACAAATAGGTTTTTATAGCAATGACATGGACACTTTCATTTATATTAGTACGGTACTTTAATGGTTGAAGGAGTGATTTAATGCAATTTCATGGAGAATTATTAGACATTCTTATTAAATATGTAGAAGAAGGTATACATGTAATAGATTCAAATGGTAAAACAATAATATACAATAAGGCAATGGAAGGACTTGAGGGACTTGCAGGCGCTGATGTTATGGATAAAAAGCTTTTAGAGGTTTTTCCAAGTTTAAATGAGACAACCAGTACTCTTTGCAGAGTATTGAACACTGGAGAGCTAATAATGGATAAATATCAAAACTATGTTAATAAATTAGGCTATAATATTACCGCTG
>JBEQBT010000185.1:0-6900 GCA_041639705.1 Clostridiaceae bacterium
GGAATTTCCACAGTTGATGCTGGTATCCCTTACACCGTTGATGCCCTGTCGATGTGGGCATCGACCACTACGGTTCTATCATGGTTTTGATTTTAATTTGCGACACATTCTTTCTATTTTATGATTAAATAAAAAAATAAATTAGCGATATACAAATATTGGAAAATGGTATATAATAAAAATATACTAAAGTATAGAAGGTGTTAAGGTGATAAAATTCATTTGTAAAAAATGTGGAAAGGTTTGGTATACAGCAAATACAAGTTCTGATCAAAAATGTGATGACTGTGGAGGCTCATTAGAGGACACAGAGGTGTTTAAAAAAAATAAAAATATTAGTTAATGCATTAATACAATTTGACATAATATATAATATAAAAATATCCTAGTACTTTTCTAATATGAGCCTTCGGGCTCTTTTTTAAAATATCTATAACCATAGAATGCATAGAATAACCCCTGGAGGTGTTTTCATGGAAATTGAAAAGGAAAAATTAAAGAAACTTATCTGTGATTCTATAGATATGGCTGATAAAAGTGATATTACATATTATATTAAGGATCACATATATACAGCCATAAGCGAATATGGAGCAGTTGTATATAAACCCTCAGGAAGGAAGGAATTATCCATAAAGATTATTATAGATAACCAATAATATAACAAATATATTTTGTTATATGGAACAAAAATTCAAAATAATCATATATTATAAAAAAGCTTAATGAGGTAATATATGCTTTTAGATTTTTATTTTTATTCATTTATTTTTTCTAGTATAGAATGTTTAAGGCAAACAAACATTGAAAATGCTTTGCAAATTATGAATTATTGTAAGATTAAAATGGCAAAATAAAGGTACAACATAGGAATAAACAAAAATACTAGGTGGTGAACTTCTAATGTATAAGGGTAAAAAGGAAAATCATGAGGTTAAAATTAATGAAGGAAATACAAAGAATGGCGATTTATATTTTGGACTATCAGGATTAGGAGTGAATACAACTAAAAAAGATAATAGAAATGAGCTAAGATTAAAAGAGGATATGAATTTAAAAGAGTAAAACAAACTTGAGTAAAACTATTTAAATTTTCATTTTACTAAAACAAAAATTTTAAATATTTGATAGCACTTAATGGGAACATATGTTTGCGTTTGGTGCTATCTTTTGTTATAATTGTTATAAAGTAACTTTTGAGGTGATTATATGATCATTGATTATATTCTCTATGCTTCCCTTGAAACACACTGTACAATAACAATAATGTATCAAAAGGGAGATGAAATAACCCAGAGGGATATTAGAGTTATAGGTTTTAAAAATGGAAATGTAGAAGCCTATTGTCATTTAAGGCATCAAATAAGAATTTTTAAGAAGGATAATATACTTGCAGCTGCTTTTTTGACTAATTGAAAAAAATGGTTATTTATTTTCAACATAAAAAAAGACCTTCAAGAAAACCTTGAAAGCTTTGTGGTGCCGAAGGCGGGACTTGAACCCGCACGGTATTGCTACCACCGGATTTTGAGTCCGGCACGTCTGCCAATTCCATCACTTCGGCAAGTGACTTATTTATAATATCATAAATAATGCTATTGTGCAAGTGGTTTTAAAGACTTCCATATGGAAGTCTTATTTTTCTTGGTCACTTTTAATTCTGTTAGGTTTTTGTTTTGGTCTTCCAACAATAGGTCTGTTTTTCTTTTCTGTTTCCATTTTTTTAATCTCCATATATGTTAGAAAGGTTACAGATACAGCTACCATTTGAACTAATTGTACAATTAAATTATTATATAAAGATGGAAAAAAAACAGGTACTACTAAAAGAACAAATGTAAGTACTAATAAATACTTCTTCTTAATATTGTATTTTGTAAGTACATATGTTTTTATTGCATGAACAATAAATAGTGAAGCCACAGTTAAAACTAAAATTATTAATATTGTTTTTATCCAAGTCATTGTCATACCTCCTTTAATACTATTATATCAGTAAAATAATAAATATCCATGTTTTTTTAATAGTGATGAAATTGAAGATTTATGGTAAAATTAAATAGAATTATAATTTGGAGTAGTGAACTCGTTCAGCTAAAGCTGAACATCGAGACTTCAGGTGGAGACTCTACCCCACCTGAAGCAAAAAATGGAAACTCCACCTTATGGAAGGTGGAGTCTTAGAAATTGATAAAACATATCAATAATTATGGAAGAGGTGAATCCATGTTAAGAACTCTTGGTGCTGGCAAATCATGTTTTAAGTGCTTTGCAGCAATTATTGGAGGATTAAATAATAAATTGAATAATACAATTAATAATATAAATAGTCAAAATAGTGAGATTTCTATGGAACTTTTAAGAAAAATTAACGTCAAAATAGTAAATAGGCATAAAATATATATCCTGTCTTATTTTAACTTTCAAAGTGCAGTCTTTTGTAAATTCCCTGGCGCTTTTATTAGACCTATAAAAAATTCCTATGGACTTTTCATGGGAAGGCTTGCTAGGGGGTAAGAGTATGGAGGAAAGAATTTTAATAGAAAAATGCATTAATAAGGATCATAACGCCTTTGAGAGTTTAATTTTGAAATATGAAAGTAAAATTTACAATTTGTGCTTTTACCTTCTAAAGAATAAGGAGGACGCATCTGATGCTTCCCAGGAGGTATGCTTAAAAGTATATAAAGCAATAAATAAATTTAAAGGTGATAGTAAATTTTCAACATGGGTATATAGAATTACATATAATACATGCCTAGACTACATAAAAAAACGAAAAGACGAACTTTCATTTGAAGAAGTTCTAAGTACTGATAACTGTTTTGAAAGTAAGACAGAAGGGATTATTGAAGACAGGGAACTTAAATTTGAATTAAAAAGATGTATTTTAAAACTTAACAATGACTTTAAAACTGTAATAATTTTAAGAGATATTGATGGATTATCATATCAAGAAATAGCTGAGGTACTTAATATTGAGGTTGGAACAGTAAAATCAAGACTTAATAGAGCAAGGGAAGCATTAAAAAATGAGCTTTGTAAAAGTGGAATAGTAAGGGGGTGAAACCGTGAAATATAAAGAGTATATAAAAAAATTGGATATCTTAGATGAGGAATTTGAAGAAGGATTACTTTTGGAATTACAAGAAAAACCTCCTACTAATCTTCACGGGGAAATAATGAAATCAGTAAGCAGGGAAAGAAGAAAAGTGAATTTCTTTAATTACAGGATTTATGCTCCTGCTATAGCAGCGGTTTTAGTATTTGCAGTTGTAATAAATAGACCAGAAATATTAGAAAAGCTAAATTTTACAAAGAACATTAAAATTACTCAAGAGCAAAATCTAACGAATAATGAAAATACTGATCCAAAGGATAATAATAGTTTAAAAAAGATTGATAAATCAGCTGCATCAAATGATACGAATGTAGCTATTAATACTCCAAAAGCTCAAGATACGGAAGCTACTACACCAAATAATAGTATTCAAAGCACTCCATCAGATAGTAATAGTGCAGCACAGCAAAAAGATACAAAAACAAATACTAAGGAAGACAATACAACACAACCAAATAATGATACTAATACAAAAATTGCTTCCGAAGCTAATGTAATTAAATCAGGCGCTTCTCCATCTGAGGGAGATATAGCAGGTAATAATGAAAGAGAAGAAAAGCAGTTATTTATGGCAAATTATTTAGGATTTTTATATTTTAAAGAACCTGATATTAATTATGAAATAGTTTTAGATGTAAATAAATCTTCTATCTTAAATTTCATTACAGAAAATTATGAGGAAAAATTAAGTACTCCAAATACCTATAAACTATCCTTAGAACAGTTTGATAGTTTGGATAAATTACTTATTAATAATAATATTGTAAAAAAAGTTATAAATGAATCTGCTGCAACAACTAGTAAAGTTCTGAAAATTAACTTTGTAAATTATTATATTACAATTAATGATAGTAAACCAGATATAATTAAATTTTTAGAGGATCAAGAAAAATCTGCCAAAATTGATGACAATACTTATAAAATTACAATGGAAAATATGAGTGAGTTTGATAAAATTATCGACTCATCAGGCATCAAAAAAGAATTTATTACTGAAGCAGATGATGAATATGTTATTATTAAAGCATTAATAATAAACTACGAGATAAATATCAATGCAAGTCAAACTGCTGTAATAAGTTTATTAAAGGATACTGAAAAAAGTGTTCCTGTTAGTGAGAGTATCTATAAATTAAGTAGAGAGAGTTTTAACAAATTAAAAGAACTTATTACTGACCCATCGATAGAAATTAAGATATTAAATGAAACTAATAATAAAGACATAATAATAAAAGTCAATAATATTTAATTTTTAAACCAGGTGTAATACCTGGTTTTTTAATATTCTTTTACACAAATGATAAAATTCTATATAATAGAAATAGTACTAAATAAGGGGAGATTAATGTGAACAAAAAAAAATTAGTAATTCTAGACGGAAATAGCCTTATTAATAGAGCTTTTTATGCATTGCCACCTATGATTACATCTGAAGGTCAACCTACAGGTGCAATATATGGTTTTACAACTATGCTATTTAAAATTTTTCAGGATATAGAACCTGATTATATTATTTCCACATTTGATAAAAAATCACCAACATTTAGACATATAGAATATAAGGAGTACAAAGCAGGTAGAAAAAAGATGCCTGAGGAACTTGCACAACAAATTGAACCGTTAAAAGAGCTTCTGTCTTCATTTAATATTGGAATACTTGAATTAGATGGTTATGAAGCTGATGACATTATTGGTACTATTTCTAAAAAATATGAAGCACCTGATTTAGAAGTTTTTATTTACACAGGAGACAAGGATTCTTTTCAATTAGTTTCTGATTATACAAAAGTTATGTTCACTAGAAAAGGAATAACTGAAATAGATGTTTATGATAGGGCTGCAATTAAAGCAAAATATGGATTTTCGCCTGATGGAATCATTGACTTAAAGGGGCTAATGGGTGATGCTTCAGATAATATTCCAGGAGTTGCAGGGGTGGGAGAGAAGACTGCATTAAAACTTCTTTCCGAGTATGGTCCCCTCGAAAAGGTATATGAGAATATTGACAAAATAACTGGAAAAAAACTTAAAGAAAACCTTGAATTGCATAAGGACGAAGCTTTTCTAAGTAAAAGACTAGCAACAATTGACAGAAATGTGCCAATTGATATTGATATAGAAAGTACTGAATTTGATCAATATGATCCTAAGTTAGTTAAAGAAGTGTTTAAAAGGTTTGAATTCAGAAGTCTTATGGATAAATTGAAAAATAGCAATGAGGAGACTTTGGTAGAAATACAATTACCAGATATAAAGCTATTTAATGAAGATAAAACAGTAATACAAGATATTATTAATAACAAAACATTCAATTTTATTATGGAGTTTAATGGGAAAGAGCTTGATAAATTTATAATTAATGAAAACTACTCAGTTTCTGAAGAGAGTATTATTGACTTTAAAAATGTTTTTGAGTCTGAGATCATATTAAAAAATACCATAGAAGCAAAGCAAGTTTATAACTACCTTAGAGGCAAGGGAATAGAGATGGAAGGACTGGATTTTGATTTTGAAATAGCTTCATATCTATTAAATCCATCTGAAAGTCACTATGATGTTAATAGTATTCTGCAAAAAAATGAAGGCTTGATGTTTAATAGTAATAATCAAGATGAACACTATAAAGTTTTAGGGTTATTCGTTGGCAAAATGGAATCAATTAAATGCAAAATGTTAGAAGAGATTGATAGGTTTGGAATGAGAGATTTACTTTATAGAGTAGAAATGCCATTAGTAAAAGTTCTATCAGAAATGGAAACTCAAGGCTTTGCTGTTGATAAAGAGATTTTAAATCAGATAGGATTTGAATTAAGTGAAGAAATAGATCTTCTAACAGCTCAAATTCATGATCTTGCTGGAGAAGAATTTAATATTAACTCGCCAAAGCAGCTAGGTGTAATACTTTTTGAAAAATTGAATCTTCCTGCATTAAAAAAGACCAAAACGGGTTATTCAACAAATGCAGAGGTGTTAGATGAGCTCTCATCAAAACATGGAATAGTTGAGAAAATACTCAACTATAGACAGTTAGTAAAATTAAAATCTACATACATTGATGGTTTAATCGGAAGTATTAATGAGGATGGTAAAATTCATTCAAGCTTTAATCAAACTGTTACAACCACAGGCAGAATATCAAGTACAGAACCTAATCTTCAAAATATACCTATAAAGCTTGAACAGGGAAGAAGAATAAGAAAAGCATTTATTCCCACAAAAGGTGATTATGTTATTTTATCTGCAGATTATTCTCAAATTGAGTTAAGGGTTTTAGCTCATATATCAAAGGATGAGAATCTAATTGATGCTTTTAGAAACAATCAGGATATACATAGAAGGACTGCATCTGAGATATTAAATATACCAATGGAACAGGTTACTTCTATGGAAAGAAATAGAGCTAAAGCAATAAATTTTGGTATAGTTTATGGGCTAAGTGATTTTGGCCTTTCAAGAGATATTAAAATTCCCATTAAGGATGCTAAAAAATATATAGATAACTATTTTGATAGGTATAAAGGTGTCAAAGAATATCTTGATTTAGCAATAGAAGAAGGAAGAACTAATGGGTATGTTAAAACTCTTATGAATCGAATAAGATATATTCCAGAAATTAATACAAGTAATAGAAATATTAAAATGCTTGGAGAAAGATTAGCAATGAATACCCCAATTCAAGGAACAGCTGCAGATATTATTAAAATAGCAATGGTTAATGTGTCTAATAGAATTAAAAATGAAAAACTTAATTCTAGGTTAATACTTCAGGTTCATGATGA
>JBEQBT010000186.1:0-6883 GCA_041639705.1 Clostridiaceae bacterium
ATTCCTCGGAATTTCGGAGTCATCTATTACCGGAGCAAAAACAAGAGGGAATTTTCCGATAGATTGGGCTCGTAAAATAGCAAAGGAATACAGCGTAAGCACCGATTGGATAATTGAAGGCAAGGGGCAAACGCCCCCAGGAAAGGGAGTGCTGTCGGAGAGGAACCCAGATTACAATGATATATATTTTTCAATAGGAGCAAATCCTGGATTCAACTGCCCAATAAAAAGCAGTAATGACATATTGAATTTCGAAGACTATTATTTCGAATTTGAAAGCCTTGAAAATGCAGACAAAATGCCAGTAAGCAGTGAAGGCCTTATAAAAAGAGAAACAGAACCTTACATGAAAAACACCAGCATAATCAAGCTTTCCAAAGAGCTCTTTGCAAATGATGCAATAGTATTTGGAAATCTTAAATCAAATAATATAACACTAAAAAATTCCAAAAATAACGATACACTAACAGTAGATTTCACCGGCTTTCCATATATAGGTCTCTGGTCAAAACCTAGTGGAGCATCCTTTGTATGTATAGAACCCTGGTTCGGCCATGCAGACTATGAGGATTTTGATGGCGACTTCAGGGAAAGGTCAGGAGTAATAAAGCTTGGTGTTAAAGAGGAGTTCAGATGTAAATATTCAATATCAATATAGGTCGTATAGAAAATTGATATCATGGACCTGTTTATATAGGGATTTTGTATTTTATTACGAATAATAGCAATTGATTTATTGAAAGTGAAGTGATTTAAATGAAAAGAAAACAAGAATTTTTTAGAGGCTGTCTGCTTGGGGGAGCAATAGGTGATGCATTAGGATATCCGGTTGAGTTTCTTCAATTTGAAGACATATTATCAAGGTACGGAAAAGATGGTATTGTTGACCTGGAGTGTACTAAAAATGAAAGTGCAGAAATAACTGACGATACTCAAATGACACTTTTTACAGCAGAAGGCATACTCCGTGCAGAAACAAGAATTAATGAAAAGGAGATCTGTGATCCCCCATCAGTTGTATATTTTGCATACCTGAGATGGTTAAATACTCAGGGTTACCCCAAAATAAAAGAGTTTGATTGGATATATGATGGTTGGCTCTTTGGTGTAAAGGAACTTCATAATAGAAGAGCGCCAGGTAACTCCTGTTTGTCTGCACTATCAAGTGGCAAGCTTGGAACAATTGATGAACCAATAAACAACAGCAAGGGATGCGGTGGTGTAATGAGAGTTGCGCCTGTAGGTTTATTTTATACCAAAGAAGATGCATTCCAAACTGCAGCAGAATTTGCAGCATTAACACATGGACATCCCTCTGGATATTTGTCAGCAGGAGCCCTGGCGTTTATAATTGCTTCTATAATAAATGGAGAGAATATTGAAGCTGCAGCTTTGAACTCATTAGAAGAGCTTTTAAAGCATAAAGGACATGAGGAATGCACAAAGTTACTTCAAAAGGCAATTGATTTATCTAATAGTGATTTAGAACCACTTGATGCAATCACAAAGCTTGGAGAAGGCTGGGTAGGTGAAGAAGCCCTGGCAATATCAGTTTATTGTGCATTAAAATATAAGGATGATTTTAAAATGGCACTTATAACTGCCGTAAACCACAATGGTGACAGCGACAGCACTGGAGCAATAACCGGAAATATATTAGGGGCATACTTAGGAATTAAATCTATTCCTCAGAATTGGATTGAAAAAGTAGAATTACGGGATGAGATTATGCAGGTTTCCGATGATTTATTGACTGGATATGAGGTAGGTAGAGAATGGTGGGATAGATATCCTGGATATTAGGAGTTGCATGTTGTGGAAGTCTCAGGTTGTATTAATGACCTTCTTGTCGATAGGCAGGGAGGTTTTTCTTATTCAGAAAAAAGGAGACAGTTAACACTTGTTAGTATAAGGAAAATGATTTCATAATAACCTCAACATATGTCAATAACCAAAAAGAATAATATATTGAGGTGATTTTTTAATGGCTAGATTAGCAAGTGACTAAAAAGAAAATCTCGCACAAATACGCCTAAACATCTCCCCTGTACGACCGACTGGTATAAGTCTACAAGACTTGACCGTCCCCCAGGTTTCTTTAGAAAAGAAAATTCTGTCAGACTTTAATCTTTCTAAGTTTATTGTATGTACTGATGCCGGTCTTGCTTCCACTGATAACCGAAAGTTTAATGATAAAGAGGACAGAGCATTCATAACTACACAATCGATTAAGAAATTGAAAAAACATCTTAAAGAATGGACTCTAAATCCTGATGGATGGCAGCTCGATAATGGCACTAGAACATATGATATCTCTAATCTAGATGAGGAAAAATACAAAGATAGAGTTTTTTTCAAAGAACGTTGGATCAAGGAAAATGATCTAGAGCAAAAATTAATCGTCACTTATTCAATTAAGTATAGAAACTATCAGCGACTCATTCGTAAAAACCAGATTGAAAGAGCAATGAAAACAATAAATACTAATCCTACTAAGCTTAAAAAATCTAACCAGAATGAATATAAAAGATTTATTCATAAGACTAATTGTACATCAGAAGGTGAAATTGCAGAAAAGGAAATCTACAGCATAGATACAGACTTAATTGCTACGGAAGAAGTATTTGATGGCTTTTATGCTGTATGTACCAATCTTGAAGATGATGCTTCCGAAATAGTAAAGGTTAACAAAAGACGTTGGGAAATAGAGGATTGCTTTAGGATAATGAAAAGTGAATTCAAAGCTAGACCAGTATTTTTAAGTCGAGATGATAGAATCGAGGCTCATTTCATGACTTGTTTTATATCTCTGATTATATATCGCTTTCTTGAGAAGAAACTTGGAGAAAAATATACATGCCATGAAATACTTAAAAATCTTAAAGAAATGGATTTCTATCAAATTAAAGGGGAAGGTTATATTCCAACCTACACTCGTAATGATCTAACAGATGATTTACATCAAGCATTTGGGTTTAGAACTGATTATCAGATTGTATCAACCCAACAAATGAAAAATATTTTTAAAGCTACAAAGAAGTAAAATATTACGCAAAGTCTTAAACATAACAAAATCCTGAAACCTATTGCAATTACTAAGGTTCCAGGATTTTCATTTCTTCTAACTGTCAAAGATGAGATTATGAAAGAGGTCTAATTATTTTATAATTAAAACACCGCTTACCCAAATCATATCACTTTTCAATAATAGATGGACAAGAATTGAGTTTAGAAATAAAATAAAAGAGGTAAACACAATAAGTAAAGGGAAATGAAAAGGATACAAATAGATGGCATTTAGGAGCAATTATCAGTAGCTCAATAAATATTTAAAAAAATTCAATAAAAGATGTGGAGGACAACAATGGAATATAATATTAATGCTGCAATAAATGATTTTGAAAGATTTATTGAATTTAATGAATTTGAAAAACCTATATTGTCAGTAAAACGAGGAGTATTCGGTAAAAAGGACTCTTTTATGCTAAACCAGATACTTGAAAATAAAAAAGAGGTGAATGCTCCCAATTATAATCAAGATCAATACCCTGTGATAGACTTAATGTTTTCACTGGCTTTAGATTGCAAGCTTTACATTAAAGCCAATAATGAGAAGGGTAAGATAAACCTTCTTAAAACACCTAACTTGGCAAGTTTTCAAAGCTTAAATGAATATGAAAAGTATGCTTTTTTATTACAAACCTACTGGACTAAGTATGCTCTTGAAGAAAAATTTGATAGATGGATTGATATATCAGCTTTTTATAATATTCTTGTTGATATAGCAAATGCAGAGGATGGGGAAATAATTGTAAAGGATGAGCAATGCAGTTCATATAAACTTTACTCAGAAGGTGCTGTTTTTTTTCACCACTTAAGATTCTTTGGCTTTGGTGAACTAGAATTGATTGAGGGAGCAAAGAGTAAATATGAGGATACCATAAAGATGTTTTCCCCAAATGCATTTGGAATGGAAACAAGCACATTCCTTTTGGAGAAAGCTTTGCCCTACTGGAACAGAAATGATCTAAAGCTCCTTACAGCAGCTGGTAAAATCAAATCTGCCCCTAAAGAAAAAGTATTTGATGTTTTTAAAAATGTTTTTCAGGATAAGCCTGTAAAAAATACGATAAAATCAAATTACGAAACTGACAGAAGTGGAGTTTACAGCTTTAAAATAAGCTTGTCAAAGACTGCGTGGAGAAAAATAAGCTTATCACATAAGCACACTTTGGGGAATTTACATAAAGCTATTCAAGATGCGTTTTGTTTTGATGATGATCATCTCTATGCGTTTTATATAGGTGGTAATCAGAGAACAGGGAAGCATATATATTGTAAGGATGCAGAAGATGAAGGAGTCACAACGGAGAAAACGAGCATAGCTGATTTGGAACTTTATAAAGGACAGAAAATGTTGTATCTTTTTGATTTCGGAGATGAATGGAAATTTGACGTAGAGCTTATGGAAATCGATAAGGAAGCACCTCTTCCATTAAAACCTGTCATTATAGAGTCAAAGGGAAAAGTTCCTGAACAGTATGGCGGAGAATGGATTTAAATATAATTGAAAAAATTTCCAAAAATAGTAATGCAATTGGATAATAATAATAAAATTGATATAGTTGCATAATTTTATTTAAATGCTTATATTATTATCGAATAGTGAACTGTGATTAAAATATTTTATATACAAAGGTGAGAAAAATATGGAAAAGCAAATTGAATTTGTTATTGAAATGAATACTCCAACCACATTGTTAAATGACTTCCATCAATTTATAGACTATATAGATAAAAATAAAGTAGAGCTTTCCAAGGCAAATGCATACATAGGTAGGAAGCATCTTTATGAAATGAATCAAATCCTAACCGAATCAGCTGAAGGCGCAAGCCCTGTGAGGGATCAGCCAGCATACCCCGTACTTCATCTTTTCTATTATATATCAATATCAGGTGGAATTACTCAGGTAAACAACCTTAAACCCCAAAAGCGAATGATTGTTGTTAATCATGAAAGAATGGATATGTATAATAAGCTGACAAACACAGAAAAGTATATTTTCCTCCTTGAAACTCTGTGGAGGAATGTGGATTGGCAAGCTGGGATTGAGAGTTGGGAGCAGCATGACATACTTGTTTGATTACGGCGATAGTTGGACTTTTCATATTATACTGGAGAGTATAGATAAGGTAGATAAACTGTCTCAGAATCCAAAGATTGTAGAATCCTTTGGAAAGGCACCTAAGCAGTACAGATCTTACAGGTAAAGAGCACTAATGTGTCTTGCTACAGACATCTGAAACTTGTTTAAAGAAACATTGGAACTACAATTAAACAAGGTGTAATTTGAATTATAAGTATGGTTATAATAAAACCTATTATTACATCCATGAATCCACATATGGCAGTTGATTTCCTTATTATACTTCATTCCTCTGTATTTCTTGAAAAGCATATTCTAAAATCCAGCTTGCTTCCATGGGTTTTACATTTCGACACTAGGGACAGTTACTTAGTGTTCCTAGAGTTCTATATAACCTCCACTTACCTGAAATCATATTTTTTTAAATAACAGATGAACAAGAATTGGGTTTAGAAATAAAATATTAAGGTGAATACTATAGTATAAGGCAAATAAAAAAGCTAAAAATAAAAAGGAGTAATTTTTATGAAAATACAGGAAGTAAAGGATTTATTAAAGAAATATTCAAAGGAAGAATTGCAGATTATCATAACTGAATTATATAAAGCAATCCCTAAAAAAATAAAAGAAGAGAAAAACCTGGATGCAATAATAGAAGAAGTTAATCAATTTATTAAAAAAGACAAAGTGGAAAAGAAAAGGGAAGATGGTGTTGAAATTAACGAACTTACAAGTGAAATACAACTGTTCATAGAAAATGCATATAATCAATACTATTTTATACCAAATAGAGTTGTCCCTAAAAAGGAAAGACCTAAATGGAGATTTAAAGTAAAAGGATATTTTAAAACTCTCGAAGCCTACTTTGGCAGTGAAAATGAAGAAAGAATTATAGAAATGATGAAGAGCCTTTATGAGATGTTGAGTTATGGATGCGGTTATGCATTATTTAGTACTGATAATCCATTTGCATCTGTTGGACTACCCCAAATTGAACTGTTTGACAAGGTAATAGCAAAGCGGTTTTCAGCTGGAATAAATCAAGAATCAATAAGATTTGCCATTGAGTTAATGATAAATAGTGAACTTGATAGGGAGACGCTATACTCAGATTTAATGTTGGAGATTATAAAGCATCTTAAAACTACTGATTCAAAGGAAATGGCAATTAGGGAGTGCAGATTGCAAATTAAAAAAATCAAGTCAGAAAAATTACCTGAAAAGAGAGCATATTATGAACATGATTTATTGAGATATAGGAAGCAAAGAAAGATAAATAACCTAGTTGAGATTTCATATAGATGCTGCATGGTCATGTGCGAATTTGAAGAGGCCATTCAATATTTTAAAGATGACTATATTGAAAATGATAGGGAAATCAAACTATATGTATTGTTACGTCTGATGTTTGAATACGACCTTAAGGAATGCTGGCATAAGGAATATGAAAAAGCACTGGAAGAAGGAATAAATCCAAGACAGGGTTTGCAAAATATGTATAAATATTTACAGGATAATAGAGAACTGCCTGAGTATATTTTTTAGAATAGGAAAATATTAACTACAAATAGATGGCATTTAGGGATGAATTACAATAGCATAAATAAATTTTCAAAAAAATTCAATAAAAGATGTGTAGGACAACAATGGAATACAATATTAACACTGCAATAAATGACTTTGGAAGATTTATAGAATTTAATGAATCTGAAAAACCTATACTGTCAGCGAAACAA
>JBEQBT010000187.1:0-6866 GCA_041639705.1 Clostridiaceae bacterium
AAAATTAACATCTACTAGAAGTGTTGGAGATGCAAAGGCATATAAGCTGAAGATACAAGAGTATTTGACTTTAATTGTTAAGAATATCTATATTCTAAGGAAGGAACCAGGACCCTTCAACTATGGTATTCATGTAAGAATAGAAGTGATAAATCAAAAACTGGATGAATTAACAAAGAATTTAATTCAAGAACAGAAGGAAACAATTGATTTAGTTAATAAAGTTGAAGAAATTAGAGGATTGCTTGTAGACGTTTATAAATAAGAGGCTGTCATTCTGAACGTAGTGAAGAATCTTAAAGATCCTTCACTAGGTTCAGGAGGACAGCCATAAATTTTTATGTGAAACAGTTATTTTTTAGTAGTTTTGCAACAGCCCTTTTTTTATAAAAGTAATTTACCATTTGCTAAAATATTGTATGAACCACCAACAAGAATTCTTATTCCATCATTTATTTCCATTCTTGTAACTATTTTAGAAGGTCTATTCATTTTTTCACCTTGACTAAATATGAAATCTTTGTTAAATTCTTTAAGCACATTATATAAATATAAATAATAGGTTAATGCGCCATTAGCAGTGCCTGTTGCTGCTTCTTCATCAATTCCGAAAAGTGGGGCAAAATTTCTACAGCTTGCGGTTAAACATTTTTCATCAAGAGTGAATGCATGGATTCCAACCACACCATAGGATTTTGATAGTTTTGATAATTCATTAAAGTCAGGAGATATTTTATTTAGTATTTCTTTACTCTTAACAGGAAGCATAATGTCTAAAAGTCCTGTTGATATAGCTTGTGGGCTTAGAAAATAGTTAGTATCTCCTATATCTTCTAAAGATATATTTAAAGCACTGGATAGAAAAGCTATTTCAGTAATTATTGGACCAGCCTTTGGAACTGCTTGTTCCATCATAATAAAATTATCTTTTATAAATACTTTAAGAGTTCCAGCTTTAGAGTTCATATAGTAAAAGTTATTATCTATTATGTATTTTGAATAAACTAGAGCACCAAAGGATGCAATAGTTCCATGACCACAAAGCTCAACTTCAGCATTAGGAGTAAAAAACCTAATATTAAATTTATGCTTATCAATAGGCTTGATAAATGCAGTTTCTGAATATCTTAATTCTGCTGCTATTTTTTGCATATTATCATCATCTAAACTTTCATAGATTACAACTCCAGCAGGATTTCCTCCAAATGGTTTATCTGTAAAAGCATCAACAATATAGAATTGCATATAATCCCTCCTTATTTAAATTATATAATGTAAAAGCTAATATGGTAAAGTAGATTTAATTTGAATATTATCTATATATGTATAAATATCCTCCTTTTACAAATAATATTTATGGAGGTGATATAATGGATGAATTGCATGATGGAAGAAGACCGGGCATATTTTCTTTGTTACTCAGAATTGTAGTAAATGCAATTGTTTTGCTAGTTGTTAGTTATTTTGTACCGGGCTTTTTCGTTTCAGGGATTTGGACAGCTATAATAGCAGCTGCAGTCATCGGAATACTGGATTATTTAGTAAGCGCAATATTTAAAATTGATGCCTCACCATTTGGAAGAGGAATAACGGGTTTTATTATTGCTGCGATAATAATCTATGTTACACAGTTTTTCGTACCAGGAGTTGCAGTTAGTTTCTGGGGTGCCATTATTGGAGCACTATTAATTGGGTTGTTTGATTTATTTATACCAGGAAGAATTATGTAGTAATAAAAGTACTACAGTTTTAAAACTGTAGTACTTTTATGCGCTTTTTTAATGTGTAACATCATAAATCATATTAAAGTAATCAATAGAATACTCAATATATTATTTTAATATAGCCAATTCAAAAAGAAATTCTATTATGTTATAATATTTATGCAAGTATATTTTGGGAGGTTAGGTATGGAAAATTATGATATTGCCATGGGAATTGTAAGAGTTACTGAAGCTGCAGCCATGTCATGTTCAAAGCTCCTAGGAAAAGGTAATGTAGAAATTGTTGATAAAGCTGCTGTAGATGGGGCAAGACATGCATTTAATCTTTTGCCAATCAAAGGTAGAGTAGTTATAGGTGAATGTGAATTAGATAAAAGTCCAATATTATATATTGGAGAAAAGGTTGGAATGTGGGAAGATGGTCAATTAGAAATGGATGTAGCAATAGATCCTCTAGATGGGACTATACTTGTAGCAAAGGGAAGACCAAATGCTATTTCTGCAGTTGCTGTAACGGCAAAGGGTAAAATATTCAAAGCTCCTCAGATTTATATGGAAAAGATAGCAGTAGGACCAAGGGCAAAGGGAGCAATTAATATTAATGCATCTGTTGAAGAAAATATTAATAATGTAGCCAAAGCTTTAAATAAGGATATTACAGAAGTAACTGTAATGATACAGGATAGGAAAAGACATGAAAAACTTATTAGTGATGCAAGAAAAGTGGGTGTTAGAGTAAAAATATTTGAAGAAGGAGATATTGCTGCTGCATTAGCAACTGTATTTGAAGACTCTGGAATTGATATTTTAATGGGCATAGGTGGAGCTCCTGAGGGTGTTCTTGCAGCTGCGGCTTTAAAGTGTCTAGGAGGAGAACTGCAAGTTAAATTAATGCCTGAAAATGAAAGTCAAAGAGAGATGTGTATAAGAGCTGGGATAGATGATTTCAACAGAGTTCTTACTTCAGATGATTTAATTAAAACTGATGATGTTTTATTTGCGGCAACTGCAGTAACAGATTCAGAGGTCTTAAAGGGAGTAACTTATAAACAGGGTATTGCATTAACACATTCAGTTGTAATGAGAAGTTCTAATGGTATTGTAAGATTTGTAGAAGCAACACATAAACTTGATAAAAGTATGATACATTTAAGGGATGAGTGAACTCGCCCAGCTAAGGCTGGACATTGAAACTTTGGTTGGGAAATCTACCTCCACCAAAGTAGGCAATGTTACTTCCACTTATAGAAGTGGGAGTCTTGAAAGTTAATAAATAAAGTCAGGATTGCCCCTGACTTTATTTATTACTATAGTCATTTATAATTAGTTAATTAAATACTTTTCATTTTAAAGCATTAATGTCATAATATTAAATGTTATATATAATATATTTTACAGGAGGGTATACATGGTTACTAAGGAACAAATTGAGAGAATAAATGAACTTGCAAAAAAGCAAAAGGAAACTGTGCTATCTGATGAAGAGAAAAAAGAACAGGAAAATTTAAGAAGACTATATGTTGATTTTTTTAAAAAAAACTTAAAAGCACAGTTAAAAAATATTAAATTAGTATCACCAGAAGAATATGAGAAAAGTAAAAAAGAAGATAAGCATACCTGTGGACATGACCATGTCCATGATCAAAATTGTAACAATGAGACCCATAAGTATTAAAAAAAGTCTAAATTTTAAATAATATATAGGGTGATAAAATATGAAGAAAACTATTAGAAAAGAAATTTTAGAAAAAAGAGATATGCTAACTAAATCCCAGGCTGAGAAATTAAGCAATGAAATTCACAGCAGAGTATTACAATGGGACAAATTTATCAATGCATCCACAATTATGATATACAGCAATTACAAGAATGAGGTTATTACAAAGGGAATAATAGAGGATTGTTTCAAAACGAATAAAAGGCTAGTTCTTCCTAAATCTTTGAAGGACAGTCATGACATTCTCCCCTGTATAGTAAAGAGTTTTGATGAGCTTATTCCAGGAGTTTATGGTATATATGAGCCAGATGGTCGAAATATAATTAGTAAAAGTGAAATTGAGCTTGTAATTGTTCCTGGAGTGGCTTTTGATAAAAATGGAGATAGAATTGGACATGGAGCAGGTTATTATGATAGATTTTTAAATGATTATGAAGGAATTAAAGCGGGAATATGCTATGGATTTCAAGTCGTGGAAAATGTATGGCCAAATGAAATGGATATTAAAATGGATTATTTGATAACAGAAATGGGTATTACTAAAACTGTTGATAATTAATGAAAATATGCTCATTTATAATGATATAAATGTGAAACAAAAGAAAATTTGTTTGTAAATTTGATTTTGTTTCCCATTAGTGTAAAATTAAATATAGTGGCAAATCATAAATTTTAGTTTAGGGGAGGAATACTATGGAAACGAAGGAATTGGAAAAGTTAGCAAAGGACTATGAGCTTATCTGGGACAAATTAAATGATGGTGACATGGATAAGCTAATAACATTTTCAGAAAGATACAAAAAATTTATGGATCTATCAAAAACAGAAAGAGAAGCAAATAATGAAATTGTTAAGTTTGCTGAAAAAAAAGGTTTCTCTAGTCTTGATAAAGCCATATCTACAGGAAGAAAAATAAATGCTGGAGATAAGGTATATGCTGTTAATAAGGGTAAGGGAGTTGCTATGTTTGTCATTGGTAAGCAATCCTTTGAAAAGGGAATGAACATAGTTGGCTCACATATTGATTCTCCTAGAATGGACTTAAAGCAGAATCCCCTATATGAAGATGGAGGATTTTCGATGCTAGATACACACTATTATGGTGGTATTAAAAAATATCAATGGGTTACTATACCTCTTGCACTACATGGAGTTGTTCTTAAAAAGGGTGGAGAAAAAATTAATATCGTTATTGGAGAAGATGATAATGAACCTGTATTATACATAACTGATTTACTTATACACCTTGCTGGAAAGCAAATGGGTAAAAAACTATCTGAAGGCATTGAGGGTGAAAATCTAAATATTCTATTTGGGAGTATTCCTATTTCAGACAAGGAAGCAAAAAACAGGGTAAAGCTTAATACTTTGAAATTGCTTAATGAAAAATATGGAATCACTGAAGAAGACTTTACAACTGCAGAACTTGAAGTAGTACCAGCTGGAAGGTCAAGAGATGTTGGTTTAGACAGAAGCATGGTTATGGCTTATGGACATGATGATAGAATATGTGCATATACATCACTTGAAGCAATTGTTGAAGTTGAGAATCCAGATAAAACATGCGTTGCACTTTTCGTTGATAAGGAAGAAATAGGAAGTGTTGGTGCGACTGGTATGCATTCAAAGTTCTTCGAAAATACAGTTGCAGAAGTTATGGAGCTTGCAGGACAATATAATGAACTTAAGTTAAGAAGAGCTTTAGCAAATTCTAAAATGCTTTCATCAGACGTTTCTGCGGCAGATGATCCTAACTACCCAGGAGTAATTGAAAAGAAGAACGGTGCTTACTTTGGAAAGGGAATAGTTATTACAAAATATACTGGTTCAAGAGGAAAAGGTGGTTCAAACGATGCAAATGCAGAATTCCTTGGAGAACTTAGAGATATTTTTAACGCTAATGGAATCATATGGCAGACTGCAGAACTTGGTAAGGTTGATGAGGGAGGCGGCGGCACAATAGCATATATTCTTGCTGAATATGGCATGGAAGTTGTTGATTGTGGAGTTGCACTACTTAGCATGCATGCACCATGGGAAATAGCTAGCAAGGCAGATATTTACGAAACATATAAAGCATATAAAGCTTTCTTAGCTAATGCATAAAATATAATATCAATTAAAATCACGAATTCTCCGGAGGATTCGTGATTTTTTATAAAGAAGTTGTCACATGTAAATCTTAATATCATAAAAAAATATCTTATGTCAAGATTTGTGGACTTTTCTAATTCACTCGTTGTGTATCTAAACATTTAATATTTGGAACCAAAGGGCAACATATATACTCTAATTAGTATTATAAAAAAATCATTTGATAAAAAGTTTAATTATTTTGGGATATTTTTAATAGACTATTTGGGGGGGGGTATTATGTTTAAAAAAATCATACTAATTCTTATGGCGAGTATGTTTATTATCATAAGTGGATGTGCAAAAAAGGAAAGTAGTACTGGAAGCTCAAATATGGTTTCTCCAGCAGCAGATGCTAGTTATACTTCCAGTCAGGAACAAAAATCTGTATACAAGAATCAAGTTAATCAGGATACAATTCTTCAAGATAAAAAGATAATACAGAATTTCCAAGTAAGTATTATTGTTGATGATGTGAAGAATGCGGCTAATGAAATAGGTAGCAAAGCAAGGTTACTTGGTGGATTTACTGAAATTGAGGAAATAACGGAATATGGAAGTAATTCATCAATTAGAATACCATCTCAAAAAGTTGACTTATTTATAGAATACTTAGAGAAAAGCTTCGATGTAATAAACAAGAATAAGAATGTTGAAAATATAACAGATGTTTATGTTGATAATGATGCAAGGTTAAAAAATCTAAAAGCAGAAGAATCTCAGGTACTTGAGATATTAAAAAAAGCAAATACTGTGGATGAAATATTAAAGGTTCAAACTGAACTTTATAGAGTTAGAGGAGAAATAGAGGTTTTAGAATCAAGGAAAAAAACTTGGGATAGGCAAGTAGATTATTCCACGGTTAGACTGAATATAAGCAAAAAACAAATAGTTAGTGATAAAAAAATTAATATTCTAAGTTCAAACGAATTTTTTAATTCAATGGGTAAAGGTTTTAAGAATACATTCATGTATTTAGTGCTAACATTTCAAACAATCATTATATTCTTATTTTCAAACTTAATTCCTTTTGCAATTCTTGCTGGATTAGGTTATGGAGGCTACAAAGCAATTAAAAAGAAGAAAAAATAGTATATGATAAGCCCAAGAAAGCAATGCTTTTCCTGGGCTTATTTATTTGCGCAGCATTGTGGTAATGCGTCGTAACTTCTGGGTAAGGTTGAACACTGTTCCCTTATATTGAATATAGTAGTACACTGTAGTGGCCGATGCCCACATCGGCTTGGGTATTTGCGATGCATGGAATTTCCACAGTTGATGCTGGTATCCCT
>JBEQBT010000188.1:0-6733 GCA_041639705.1 Clostridiaceae bacterium
AGGATTTAATGAAAATGATACCAGGCCTTGATTCTAGTAAGCTTGGGAATGTTGAAATAGATGAGAAAGAACTTGCACATGTTGAAGCAATAATTAAATCAATGACAAGGGATGAAAGAAGAAATCCATCAATTATAAATGCAAGCAGGAAAAAGAGAATTGCAAAGGGTTCTGGTACTAGAATTCAAGATGTAAACCAATTGCTTTCAAGATTTGAACAATCTAGAAAGATGATGAAGCAATTTGGCGATATGGGAAAAGGTATGAAAAAAGGAAAAATGAAATTTCCTTTCTTTAAATAAATAGTTTGTGACAAATGATAAGGAGGTGAAATTAATGGCAGTTAAAATAAGGTTAAAAAGAATGGGTGCTAAGAAAGCTCCTTTCTACAGACTAGTTGTAGCTGATTCAAGGTCTCCAAGAGATGGAAAATTTATTGAAGAAATAGGATACTATAATCCAATACCAAATCCAGTTGATGTTAAAATAGACAGTGAAAAAGCTAAGAAGTGGTTAGCAAATGGTGCTCAACCATCAGATACTGTTAAAAGTCTTTTTAAAAAAGCTGGTATTATTGAATAATTGGAGGTGCATTTACTGTGCGCGAACTAGTTGAGCTTATTGCTAAATCATTAGTTGACAATCCAGAGGCTGTGCAGGTAAATGAAATTTCAGGAGAACAATCAGTTATACTTGAATTAAAAGTAGCTCCTGAAGATATGGGAAAAGTTATCGGAAAACAGGGAAGAATTGCAAAAGCAATTAGAACTGTTGTAAAAGCAGCCGCTACAAAAGAGAATAAAAGAGTGGTTGTTGAGATAATATAAGAGGAGTTAGGATAACCTAACTCTTTCTTATAGATTTAGGCTTATAATTATAAGCTTAAATCTATAAGAAAGAGTTAATAATAAATTTACTAATAAAGGTGATATTATGTTAGATTATTTGAAATTAGGACAAATAATAAATACCCATGGAGTAAAGGGAGAGATTAAAGTTTACCCTTTAACAGATGATATTAAACGGTTTGGAAAACTAAAAGTTGTTTATATGAAACAAGCTGAGGAGTATAAAGCATACAAAATAGAAGAAGTAAAGTATTTTAAAAATATAGTTATTCTTAAGCTCGAGAGTATTAATGAAATGAATGAAGCAGTGAAGCTAATAGATAATTATTTGTATGTAAATAGGGAAAATGCTGTAAAGCTATCAAAGGATACATATTTTATTACAGATTTAATTGGAATTGAAGTATATACTCTAAATGATGAACTGCTGGGAAGTATAATAGCAGTATTTTCAACTGGAAGTAATGATGTATATGAAATAAAAAAAGATAATGGTAAAACTTTTTTAATTCCAGCAATTAAGGATGTTGTGAAGGAAGTTGATGTTGAAAAAAGAAAAATGAGGATTGAACTTCTTGAGGGATTATTATGATATTTGATGTTTTGACATTGTTTCCAGAAATGTTTGAGGTGTTTAATCATAGTATAATAAACAAAGGCAGACAAAAGGATTTAATTCATTTAAATTTGTTTAATATTAGAGATTTTACGAGCAATAAGCATAAAAAGGTTGATGATTATCCATATGGAGGAGGCTTAGGCATGGTAATGCAGGCAGAACCCATATATAACTCAATTGACCATATAACTAAAAGATATGGCTATAAACCATATACGATTTTATTGTCTCCTCGAGGTGAACAGTTTAATCAACAAACTGCCAAGAGACTATATTCAAAAAAACATATTGCCCTTGTTTGTGGTCATTATGAGGGTATTGATGAAAGAATAATGGATTTGATAGACTGTGAACTTTCCATTGGAGACTTTGTATTAACTGGTGGAGAAATTGCAAGTATGGCAATAATTGATACAGTAGCTAGGTTAGTACCGGGAGTTCTATCTTCTAATGAAAGTTATGAGGATGAATCATTCTATTCTGGAGTTTTAGAATATCCCCAATATACAAGACCAGAGAATTTTATGGGTATGAAGGTTCCAGAGGTTCTTATATCCGGTCATCATAAAAATATTAAGCAGTGGAGAAGATATCAATCATTAAAAATTACTTATGAAAAAAGACCAGATTTATTGAATAATATTGAATTAAGTAAGGAAGACATTAAAATGCTTCAAAGGATTAAAGGGCAAGTTAAGTAAATTAATAAAAGTATATTATTTAACTTGATTATTGCTATTAAAATATTTATATGTTATAATAAACAATGTGTTATTACGGGCGGTCCTCTGCAGAGTATGCTGCAAGAACGTCTTAGAGGGAAGGAGGCAAGAACATGGAAATAATTAGAGCTATTGAAGCAGAGCAATTGAAAAAGGATGTTCCACAATTTAGAATTGGTGATACTGTTAAGGTTCACATAAGAATTAAAGAAGGAACTAGAGAAAGAGTTCAGATTTTTGAAGGAACTGTTTTAAAGAGGCAGAATGGTAGTATCAGAGAAACATTTACTGTAAGAAGAGTTGCTTACGGTGTTGGAGTTGAAAAAACTTTTCCAGTTCATTCACCAGTAGTTGAAAAGGTTGAAGTAGTAAGAAGAGGTAAGGTAAGAAGAGCTAAACTATTCTATCTAAGAGAGAGAGTAGGTAAGGCTGCTAAGGTAAAGGAATTAATTCGCTAATTATGGGACTGCTTTTGCAGTCTCATTTTTTTTGGCAGTGATGCTGAGTTTGTCATTAATATGAAAGACTAATCTGTTATACTCCCATGTCATCCTGAACGTAGGGAAGGATCTTATAGGCATCTTGGGGAAAGATTCTTCACTACGTTCAGAATGACAGGCCACTTTCATTTATCCTGGTGAGGGCACCAGGTGATAATTCTGAGCACAGTAAGGAATCATACTATAACATATTTGATGTATTTATATTTGTCGTATAAAATAGATGTATAGTTAGCTAATTTGGAGGTTTTAAATATTATGGATATTCATTGGTACCCAGGGCATATGGTAAAGACCAAAAGACAAATACAGGAAGTTTTAAAGCTCATTGATGTAGTTATTGAACTTCTAGATGCAAGAATTCCATTAAGCAGTAAAAATCCTGATATGGTTGAATTATTTGGTAATAAACCAAAGGTGGTATTACTTAATAAATGTGATTTAGCAGAGGATTATATTACGAGAGAATGGATTGAATATTATAAGAAAAACGGTATTATTGCATTCGATATTGACTCAATATCGGGCAAAAATATTAATAAGGTATATAGCATTATTAGGGAAGCAGTAAAAGATAAGTTCGATAAAAAAGTCCAAAAAGGAATTGTTGGGCAACCAGTTAGGGCAATAGTTGCAGGTATACCTAATGTAGGGAAATCTTCATTTATAAATAAAATATCTGCAAGAGCGGGAACAAAAACAGGTGACAAGCCTGGTGTTACAAGAAGCAAGCAGTGGATAAAGGTAAATAAAGATTTTGAATTACTAGATACACCTGGTATATTGTGGCCAAAATTTGATGACGAAAATGTGGCTCTGCATCTTGCCTATACACGTGCGATTAAGGATGAGATACTTGATACGGAAGAGTTAGCAGTTAAGTTTCTTGAAGAATTGTTGATTATTAAACCTAAAGCTTTAATTGAAAGATACAAAATTGAAATAAAGTCGGACGCTCAAAACACATTACTAGAGATTGGGAAGAAAAGGGGATGTGTAATATCTAAAGGAGAAATAGACACTCTTAGAACAGCTAATATTATATTTGACGATTATAGAAATGGAAAGCTTGGGAGATTAAGCTTGGAAAGACCTGAAAAGGGGAGTGAAGGTGAAATTGAATAGCTGCACAATATTTCAATTAACAGAAATGCTAAGAAATTGTACCTATGAGGAATATATTAAAATAAAGGATTTAGTAAGGGCAGATTCAAAGAAAAGTGTAAAAAATTTAATTGAAAAAGCTGAAAGAAGATTTAAGAAACAAGAAAAAATTATTAATGAATATAATGCAAGAAAAAAATATGAGTTAGCTCTAATGGAACAGAATTATAAATATATTGCTGGGGTTGATGAGGTAGGAAGAGGACCCTTAGCAGGAGCTGTATATGCTGCTGCGGTTATCCTAGACTCAAGTAAAGATATATATGGTATTAAGGATTCAAAAAAGCTTTCGGAATTACAGCGAAACAAATTATCAGAGGAAATAAGAGAAAAATGTCTAGCTTATTCAATCTCCTTTGCTTCAAGAGAGGAGATAGACAATTATAATATTTTAAATGCAACAAAGCTTGCAATGAAGAGGGCAATAGATAGTCTAAAAATTAAACCAGATTATATACTTGTTGATGCAATAACTATAGATGGGATTCAAATACCTCAAAAACCAATAATTAGAGGTGATGATTTATCAATTTCAATAGGAGCAGCATCAATAATTGCAAAGGTAGAAAGGGATAAATACATGGAGGACATGTCTAGCTTATATCCACAATATTTATTTGATAAAAACAAAGGATACGGCACAAAAGAACACACTGATGCAATCCAAAAATATGGAATATGCGAACTTCATAGAAAAACATTTGTTAAGAATTTTGTTTAGGCGGGGTACAGTGTAATTTCAAAGTAATGAGGAGAATAGTAATGTTGAATAACAAGGAGACTGGTAAACTTGGAGAAAATATAGCAAGAGATTATTTAATTGAGAAAGGATACTCAATAATTGAGTTGAATTATAGTACCAGATACGGGGAAATAGATATTATTGCAAAGAATGGAAAGTTAATAGTATTTATTGAAGTCAAAACAAGGAGAGGAATTAACTTTGGATATCCAAGGGAAGCAGTTGATAATTATAAACAATTAAAGATTAAAAATATGGCAGAATTTTATATACTTAGAAAAAAGCTTAAGGACACACCTATGAGGTTCGATGTAATTGAGGTTTTTTTAGATGAGAATAATAAAACCAAATCAATATCTCAATTAAAGAATGCATTTGAGTAAACTTTATTGAGCATACTATTTTTGCAGTAAAACTCCATTGAAAAGGAGGAATAGTATGCCTGATATTTGGACTCATATACTATGTGGAACTAAAACTATAGAAATTATTGAAAATGAAGAGCTATATTTGGAAATTATGAATAGAGTAAACATATTCAAGTTTGGGACACAGGGACCAGATATATTTTATTACTATAGATTTTGGAAGGGAATTAATGGGTCGGGAGGTAAAATGCTTGGTAGATTAATGCATACAAATAGAACAGGTGAATTTCTAATTAATTGTCTAAAATACTTGAAATGCCTATCGAACAGTAATGCTTATTTAGAACTATTAACTTATATTATGGGATTTATCTCTCATTATTCATTGGATAGTATTGCTCACCCTTATATTTATTATTATTCACTCTCGCAAAGTAATGATAATGGTACAACTTATTTGGTAAATTCATATCATAAAAAATTAGAGATAATAATAGATACCATATATCAAAGTGAAAATTTAGATTTGAGCTCTGGAGGAATACCTCCTTATAAAGCTATTGATCTAGGAATTTGTGTTCCTAATATTATTGCTGATTGTTTAGTAAGTGAAATTGAACACATATACAATTTTAGTATAAAGAAAAGAATTATAAACGATGCCTATAGAGATATGAAAGTAGGGTTAAAATTACTTTATGATCCAACAAACATTAAATTAAAAATGGTAAAGCTTTTAGAAAAATTGCTTAAAACCCCTGGTAGATATTCATGTGCAATTTATCCAATACATGTAGACAATAATTTTGATTATATGAATAATATTCATAATGAATGGAAACCCCTATATAATAATCAGGAAGTTTTTAGTGATAGTTTTAATGATTTATTTAACCGTGCTGTTCTGGAAAGCAGAAACAAAATTAGAGCATCAATAGATTTCTTAGATGGAAAAATAAGTGAATTTGAATTGACATCTTTCTTCCCCAATATTTCATATTTGACAGGAAAGTAGAATGGTTTTATATTTATCCAAAGAAAATAATAAAATCATGTATTAATATGTCGAGCAAAATTATAAAAATTATTAAATAGCAAGAAGGAAAAGTATACATTATGTAGAATAAGTTAACATAAGCAAATAATTTGAAAGGGGGAGGTACTGATGAAAAAGATTTTAGGTTCATTAATGTGTGCATTGTTATTGACATTTATGTTTGGGACTACAGTATCAGCTGCCCAACTATCTAGTCAGGATATTGTAAATCTTGTAAATCAATCTAATTATTCAATAGAACAGGAGATTATTAAAGCACAAGAACAGGCTAATATATTAACAAGAAAATACGATACAACTATAAGCCAGGTGGAGAATGTGGAACAAGCACTTTCAATCAATAATCAGGCTGGTACCAATAATGTACAGCTTTTAGAAACGATCAAATCAAATTATGATGAAAAATTGGACAAGATAGTTAATAAACTTATTCAAAGGACAAATGATATAGCAAATAAGACAATAAGTATTGCAGCTGAGAATGGATATACTGTAATCTGCGAATTGGTAGAAGTTCAAGTTGGGGATCGTGTTGTATTAATTGATCCTTTGCGTGTAGCTGATACATAGAATTTAAAAAATAAAAGCTCTTTACATATGCTAAAGCGTGTAGAGTGCTTTTATTTTTTTAATTCTATGTTTAATAATATTGACCATATCGTAGTAGCTCCTACAATACGCTTCCATGCTCAATTTCAACATCCTTGTAAACA
>JBEQBT010000189.1:0-6716 GCA_041639705.1 Clostridiaceae bacterium
AGTAAACCTTTGCTTACCTTTCCAATGCCAATAAATTTATTCGGTTTAATATATATTTTTACCATTTCCTCATAATCAATATTATCATTGATTTTAAGCTTTATATCATTTCCATTCAGAGCCTTTATTTCATATATTTCATCAACATATACACTATTCATACTGAGAACATTATCAGGGCTAATAATAAAATCTTTAACATTATCTCTGTCAATTTGTTGTAAAATACAGCTATTTTTAATATTAAAGCTTCCTGTTTGAGTTCTAATAAGAAAATTCATATATGAACCACATTTTAGTATATCTCCAATATCATTGCAAATGCTTCTTATATAGGTACCCTTTGAACATTCTATTTGAAGCATTAGATAAGGTAGATTATAATTTAATATTTTAATATCATATATTACTACTTTACGTAAAGGAATTTGAACATCAATACCTTCTCTAGCTAAATCATAGGCTCTCTTTCCCCCTATCTTTATTGCAGAAAAAGCAGGAGGTTTTTGAGTTATTACGCCTTTAAAACTGTCCAAGGCTTTTAAAATATCTGTTAATTGTATGTGGTCTACATTATTATCTTCTTCACTAATAAACTTACCATACTTATCATAAGTGTCAGTCTTATTGCCAAACTTGATTTCACAAATATATATTTTTCTATCATTCATTAAATAATCAACAATTTTCGTAGATTTTCCTATACATATGGGTAGTACCCCTGCAGCTCCTGGATCAAGTGTACCAGTATGTCCCACTTTTTTTATCCCTGTAATTTTTCTTATATTTGATACAACATCATGAGAAGTCATTCCTGGAGGTTTCAATATATTTAAAATCCCATTCATTTAACCTATCACATCCATATGTTTTTTAATTTCATCTATTAGCATAGTCTTGACTTTTTCATAATTTCCTTCAATGGTACATCCTGCTGCTCTAACATGTCCGCCACCACCAAATCTCTCTGCTATCCTTCTAACATCAACTTTGGATTTTGAACGTAAACTAACCCTGAATAATTCACTAGTTTTTTCTTTAATAAATACAGCTACTTCTACACCATCAATATCTCTAGAAATATTAATAAACTCACTTGCATCCTCTTCCTTTGCATCACATTCCTTAAGCATGCTAGGGAACAATGATAACATAGCAACTCTATTATTTAAGGCCATATCCAGTGTTGAAATAACCCTAGACATTAGTTTAACCTGTCCAATTGACTTTCTGTCATATACAATGCTGTATATTTCTGAAAAATCTATCCCAATATCAATTAGATTTCCAGCTACCTTGAGAGTTTTTGAAGTAGTGTTTGAATACTTAAAACCACCAGTATCAGTTAATATTGAAGTATATAGACAAATTGCTGTATCCTTATTAATCTCATAATTGTTATTTGCAAATATTTCATATAGCATCTCTCCAGTGCTAGAAGCATTTGTTTCCAGCATATTAACGGTTCCATACATATAGTTTGAAACATGATGATCAATATTTACAATTACCTTTGCTTTACTTATAAGTTCTTTACATTTTCCAAGTCTTTCAGGATCACCACAATCTAATGCAAATAAACAATCATAATTCTTACTGGAACAAAAAGGTTTTACACTATTAAAGAAAGGTAAAAATGAGTACCTTTCTGGTAAAACATCATCTATAAACATATCACAGGATTTATTATTAATTGACAATATGTTATATAGAGCAAGCATTGATCCCATACTGTCACCATCAGGTGAAGCATGGGATACAATAGCAAAATTATTATAATCCCTTATAATCTTACCTATCTGGAGATGTATCATCTTTCTTTTTCATCTCCTTTATAACTTTATCAATGTGCATACCATATTCAATGGAACGATCAATTTCAAAAATCAATTCAGGAATATATCTTATATTCATTCTACTGCCTACTTCTTTCCTAATATATCCTGATGCACTTTTTAAACCCTCAATACATTTAATCTTCTTTTCTTCATCACCAAATATGCTCACGTATACCTTTGCATACCTTAAATCCTTTGTTACATCTATATGCACAATAGAAGTTAATATAGGAACCCTTGGATCCTTTATTTCATTTTGTATAATCTTACTTATTTCCTTTTTTATTTGCTCAGATAGCTTCGATAATCTATCAACGCTCATTATAACACCTCTTAATCTCTTTTCACTTCTTCCATAGTGAAGCCTTCGATAATATCTCCTTCTTTTATGTCATTAAATCTTTCAATTGTAAGTCCACATTCATAACCAGTAGCAACTTCTTTTACATCATCCTTAAAACGCTTTAATGAACTTATCTTACCCTCTAAAATTACTACTCCATCTCTTATTATCCTAATATCATTATTTCTATTCAACTTTCCTTCTTCAACATAACATCCTGCTATAGTTCCAACATTAGAAACCTTAAATGTGTTTCTTACTACTAGTTTTGCAGTAATTACTTCCTTATATTCAGGATCAAGCATACCTTTCATAGCAGCCGCAATATTATCCACAGCTTCATAAATAATTCTATATGTTCTTATGTCAACCTTTTCCTTTTCTGCAAGCTGTCTTGTTATTGTATCAGGTCTAACATTAAATCCGATAATTATAGCATTTGATGCAAATGCCAATGAAACATCTGCTTCTGATATAGCTCCTACTCCACCATGAATTACTCTTACTCTAACTTCTTCATTTGAAAGCTTCTCTAGGGATTGAGTTACTGCTTCAACAGATCCTTGAACGTCAGCCTTAACAACTATATTTAAATCTTTAACTTTGCCTGCTTTAATTTGGGCAAATAAATCTTCAAGTGAGACTCTTGCTGTGCTTGCATAATGCACTTCTTTAATTTTGTCCTTCATTATGCCTGAAATTTGTCTGGCTGTTTTTTCATCAGCAACACTGTATAACAAATCACCTGCATTTGGTACCTCAGATAATCCTATAACAGCAACAGGTATTGATGGAGTAGCAGATTTAACTTTTCTCCCCTTATCATCAATCATAGCTCTTACTTTTCCAAAGGTTGACCCAGCAACTATACAATCTCCAACATTCAACGTTCCATTTTGTACTAAAACTGTTGCAACTGGACCTCTACCCTTATCAAGTTCAGCTTCAATTATTGTACCTTTTGCAGTTCTGTTTGGATTTGCATTTAATTCCTGCATTTCTGATACTATTAAAATCATTTCCAGTAGATTTTCAATACCTTCCTTAGTCTTTGCAGAAACAGAAACACATATAGTTTCTCCACCCCACTCTTCAGAAATAAGTCCGTATTCTGTTAATTCCTGCTTAACCTTATCTGGATTTGCTCCTGGTTTATCTACTTTATTTATAGCTACAATAATTGGAACGCCTGCAGCCTTTGCATGATTAATTGCTTCAACAGTTTGTGGCATAACTCCATCATCTGCTGCTACAACAAGAATTGCAATATCAGTAGCCTGAGCGCCTCTTGCTCTCATTGCAGTAAATGCTTCATGTCCTGGTGTATCAAGAAATACTATTGTATTACCCTTGATTTCAACTGTATACGCTCCAATATGCTGAGTTATTCCACCAGCTTCTGTTTCAGTAACACTTGAATGTCTAATTGCATCCAATAATGATGTCTTTCCATGGTCAACATGACCCATAACTGTAACAACAGGAGGCCTATGAATTAAATCTTCAGGTCTGTCTTCAAAATCGTTTATTAAAACTTCTTCCTTTTCTCTTTGAATTTCCTTCTCCAGTAATATGTTATATTGTTCTGCTATTTTTTCTGCAACCTCAAATGTAATCTCATGATTAATTGAAGCAGCAACACCATTAAGCAATAACTTTTTTATTATCTCTGCTGCTGGCCTCTTCATTTTTTCTGCAAATTCTCCAACCTTTATTGTTTCTGGGATTGTAAGAATGCCAGTACTAATTTCATCCTCATCATTTTTTTTATCATTTATAGATTGGTTTCTCTTTACCTTTTCATTTCTTGGTTTTTTCTTTATTTTTTCATTTTTTGTATAGTCATCATTCATAAGACCAAGATCATCAAATTCTTCTTCCTTTACCTCTAGTTCTTCAGATGGATTTTTATCAGTATTTTCTATTTCAGAAACCTTTGGTTCAGATAAACCTTTTTTATATTCTTCAATAAATTCTAGTATTATAGTAGCTTCCTCACCTTCTATGACGCTCATATGGCTTTTTACTTCAATTTTAAATTCTTTATAAATCAAATCGATTAGTTCTTTACTTGATATATTAATCTGTTTAGCTAATTCATGGATTCTAATCTTTGACAATACCTTCACCCCCGTTTAAATCAAGGTTAATTTTTTTTAAAAATTCTTTGGCAAATCCACTATCCCTAATAGAAATCACAGATCTTTCAGATTTACCTATACTATATCCCAAATCTATTTTACTACCTAAAATTACAAATGGTATTTTCCTGTAGTTAGCCATATCTAAAAACTTCTTTTTTGTATTTTCACTTGCATCCTCAGCAATTATAAGTAAAACGCATTTTCCTTTTTTTAAATCATTTTCTACATTATCATTACCTGATGTAATACTTCCAGATTTTTGCATTAAGCCTAAGAATGAGTATATATTATTCCTCACCAATAAGCTCCTCCCTTAACCTTTGGAATACATTTTCGTTTATTTTAGTCTCGAAATTTTTTTCAAGTCTTTTACCCTTTATCGCCTTCTCAAGACACTCAACATTTTTACAAATATAAGCGCCACGTCCTGGAGCTTTGCCTGTTAAGTCAACTTTTATAATACCTTCAGAGTTTTTAACAACACGAATAAGCTCTTTTTTTGGTTTCATTTCCTGACAACCAATACACATTCTCTGGGGAATTTTTTTTACTTTCATTATTTCTCCCTCCTTGCTTATTCACTAACTTCTGTTGCTGGTGCTACCTGTGACTGGCTCTTTATATCAATTTTCCAACCAGTAAGCTTTGCAGCAAGTCTTGCATTCTGTCCTTCCTTACCTATTGCTAAAGAAAGCTGGTAATCCTGAACCACAACCCTTGCACTTTTTTGTTCTTCATGTATTTCAACATTTACAACCTTTGCAGGACTTAATGCATTTGCTATGAATTCAGTTGGATTTTTGCTCCATTTTATTATATCAATTTTTTCACCCTTTAATTCTGATACAATCCTCTGCACTCTAATACCTTTAGGACCAACACAAGCACCTGTAGCATCTACATTTTCATCTCTAGAGTAAACTGCAATCTTTGTCCTGGATCCTGCTTCTCTCGATATACTTTTTATCTCAACTACACCTTCAAATATTTCTGGAACTTCCATTTCAAATAATCTCTTTACAAGCCCAGGATGGGTTCTTGATAGTACAATATTAGGACCTTTAGGAGTCCATTTAACTTCTACTACATAAAACTTTAGTCTATCTCCATGATTATATTCTTCATGTATCATTTGTTCTGTTGGTGTAAGAAGAGTTTCCATTTTGCCCAGGTCAATTAATACATTTTGCTTTTCCTTTTTCTGTATTATTCCAGTAATAATATCATTTTCTTTTTCAACAAGTTCCTTGTATATTATCTGTCTTTCTGCTTCTCTGATTTTTTGTACTACATTCTGTTTTACATTTTGTGCTGCTACTCTTCCAAAATCCTTTGGAGCAACTTCAATATCAACAATGTCATCTAGTTGATATCTTACATTAATTTTTTTAGCATCATCAATACTTATCTCCTGATTGCTATCTTCCACATTTTCAACAGCTTTTTTCTGCAGGTAGATTTTAATTTCTCCTGAATCACGATTTACTAAAACCTTTATCATAGCTCCATAGTTTTTCTTATAAGCTGCGGTTAAAGCAGATTCAAGTGCTGAAAAAATCAGTTCCTTGTCAATTCCTTTTTCCTTAACAATTTCCCCCAAAGCCTCAAATAACTCACCAGTATTCATTTCTATACCTCCCTAAATATCATTGAGATTTACGGCCTTAACAATTTCTCTGTTTATTTTAATAATTTTATTATTATACTGAACTAATATACAATTGTCTTCTAATCCTTTAAGTACACCATTAATGATTTCCTTGCCCTCAAAAGGTGGGAAAAGGGTTATTTTAACGTTACTGTTTTTAAATTTTTCGAAATCCTTTTCCCTTTTAATAATTCTATTTACTCCTGGAGAGGATACCTCAAAAAAATAACTCCCTTCAATAGGATCTATTTCATCAAGTTTATTACTAATTGGTCTACTAACAGCTGCACAATCCTCAACGGTTATTCCATCCTCATTATCAATAAAAACCCTTAGGTACCAATCTCCTTCTTCTTCAACAAATTCAACATCCACAAATTCATATCCTAGATCTTCTATCATTGGTACCACTATATATTCAATATTTTCTAAAATTGATGAAACCTCCATATTTAACCTCCTTGCCTTTTTTTTAGTATTTGTAGTATCAATTTAGTTATACTCTATATAAGTAAAGAGTGGGAAATACCCACTCCTCTTTGCAGTATATTTATGCCTCAATGTGAATTATAGCATTCACTATCAATTTTGGCAAGTTAAAACAATGAAAGTTGGTTAGTTGGTTAGTTTCTGGTAAGCCCTTTAAACAACCATGTGTTTCCATAATCTCAATTACTGCTTTAGAAACCTTACATCTGGTTCTTAGTTCCTCCTAAATCATCAACATACACCTTACAATTTGC
>JBEQBT010000190.1:0-4263 GCA_041639705.1 Clostridiaceae bacterium
TTTATGTTGTACAGGTATACTAAGATTTAGATTTGTCTCACCTTGGAATTTTTCAACTCCAAATAAAAATGGTTTTAGAGGTTGAAGGATTATATTTACTCCTTCACGTAAAGATTTATATTCATCTGCAGTCAAATTTCTACCTTTTGCAGATTCTCTTAAAGCTTGAACTTTATTATACCAATTTTCTTGAGTCCTATCCCATAATCCAGCCATACCCGCAACTCTTCTATAAGATTCCAATGTTCTATAGCCTTGACCATCAGTAAGGGTATTTTGTTTGAACTTTTTATACTTATAAAAATTTTGAGGACCTAACAATTTCATTAAAGCTTTATTTCTTTCTTCTTTTGTATGTCCAAACTCTTTAGCCTGAGTTTCATTTATACCATATTCCGCTAAAAATTCTGCAACTTTTTCTTCATCTGCATAATTATAGAGAAAAGCTTCCATAAATTCTGGATTGGAATATTCAGCATCTGTTTCCAAATCTTCAAAATACAAACATTTTTCTGATATATCTTCAGCACTTCTTGCATAATAATTTCCATTAAAATCTTTTGCATAAACATCTATAGGAGTTCCAGAAGCATGCATTTCTTTATATCTTTTTTGAAAATCCTTTGTATTTTTATAAAATGCTATATCGACAGTAAACATTTGAAATTGCTGAATATTAGCATAGAATGTGTTCCAGTACCACTCTTTAACCATTTCTTCAACAAGTCTGCCATCCGAGATTTCAACCATTTCACCTTGAGCATTCTTCTCTCTTCTAGCATTTACAGAAGGAAGGAATTGGTCAAGATATATATACTTTCCGCTAGCTGTTTTATCTAATACTCCAAGATGTTTAAGCTGTCCAAATATAGTACTTGAAGATGCAGTATCAGTGATTTTGCCAATTCTTTCTTCAAAGTAAGGCTTGACAATTTGTTCTATAAATTTTGCTTTGTTTACTTCTGGTCCAAGTTGTTTAAACTTTGCGTTCCATTTTGGTTCATTTAAAAATTGTAGTAAAGAAAATTGGTCTTCAGTATTGCTAAAATGGGCAAGTCTTTTTAAGCCCATCTTATCCATAGCTTCATTTGTCTCTCTTACTAATTTTTGTCTTTCTAATTCAATGTCTAATACATCTCCAAAAGCATCTTCCAAACAAAATTCATTTCCAACTTGTTTTGAAATTTTATACATAGGAGCAGTAAGTTGTTTTTGAGTTTGACTATCTCCCAATACAAATACTGGATATTTGGCATACTTTGACTTTCCTTTTGTCTGTTGTCTTTTCTCTTGAAAAGCTGTCATAGTTGTAAGAAAGTGATTTCTTGAAGTAAAATTTTCAAATGCAACATGCTGTCTTGCATTTAATCCAAGTACCCTATCATAATTAAACATATGTGCAAAAGAATTTTCGTTGAACACATAATAGTTTTCCATATATTTTGGATTACCTGTTGTAGGGTCTATGACATAACCTTTTTTACGTTGATTTACACTATTGTATAATTCTTCCATCCAATGATTTAGCCAATAACCTTTGTCTTGATTATAAAATAATGAACAAGTCATAAATTCTTGTTCTATATAAGTTTTAAATCCTTGAGCATCATCTTGTTGTACAAAAGATTTTAGCTTCTCAATTTTATCCCCCATATAACAAGGATTTACATCACTAAACATAGTGATTGTATCACCTTTTGCATTTTTTGTTTTTATGCGTGAGGAAGTCACTATATCTCCAGAGTACTTTGCAACAATTTCACATAGTTCCCTATATTTACTATCAAGACTTATAATATTACTGTTTCCTACATTTTCTCCTTCAATTTGTTGTTTAAATAAATCTGAAGCTTGCTTATTGAATAAGTTTTTACTTACTTCAGGACGAAGAATATACTCATGCATACTCTGTAAGATTGAAAAAAGTTTTTTCAAATCTGCCGTATGTCCACCCATTGATAATCTTAAAGCTGCTTGTTTGGCTTTAAGTTGTCCTTGTTTTGTATCTCCAAATAAGTTTAAGTGTGAAAAGATTTCAACAAGTTCAGTTTGTCTTCTTACAATAGACTTTTTATAAAAAGTATTAGTGCTTGCATTTTTATTTTCAAGTTGTTTAAAGAAATTTGTAGACTCTTTTTCTTGTAAATTAGCTTCACTTGAAGTGACAATATTATTGTCTAATAAAAACTTGTCGAGAGCTTGAATATTACTAAGCTGTATGACACCACTTCGTGTTATGATTGATTTTTCAGAAGGTTCTATTGCTTGTGGGAACAAGAAAGAAGCTTTTACTCTGTCATATAGTTTGTTCATAACTTTATTTACAATCCCTGATTTATATCTGAGAAGTCCTTTCTTACTTGTCTTTTTATCTTCAAATACTTCAGAGTATAAAAGCTTATTCTTCTTTAATCCTACGAACAATTGTGTTTTTAATTGTTCTCTATCTACAGCATTGACATCATTTAATCTTTCTAATACTTGGTTTGCCAAACACCCATCTAAAGAAACTTCTTTTGCTTTGTTTTCAAGAAACGCTGTAAGTTCTTTAGAGTCTTGCATACCGTTAAGCATCTCCTTTAATTGGCGGTATGCTTCTCGAGTATACATTTTTTTAACTCTTCCAAAAGAGTCTATTGCTTTAACATACTCTATTCCCCCCGTACTTATGTTCTCTACAGCTTCATACAAATCAAGACTTCCAAGTAAATGTTTTATTCTTGTTGTAATAGTTCCAAACGGGTCCCTCAATTCACTTGTTTCCATCCAATGTTCCCTTGGAGATGTTTCTACATCAAATATTTCAGAAAAATCGTTAACTCCCCAAGATAATTCGTCAACTTCTGTACTGACAAAACCTTTGTAATTAGATATGATACCTTCAGAGTCTCTTAAAATAACTCTCGATAAAGTACATAATGCAGGAAAATTGTCAAGCAATGCTTCGTATATGTCCAAAGTTGTTGATAATTCTTCAATGTATAGCTCGTCAGCTTCGTTTCTTTCATTTTCAGGTGTTGATTCATACTCATCTACAGCCCTATTATATTCATTTTCTAATTTGAACATTTCTGCTGTAATTCTTAATTTAGCTTGAGAGAAAAATAGTGCTTCTCCTCCTATGTTTTTTCCATTAGCTTTAAATCCAGAAATAAAATCCAATCTAGATTTATTAGGAAATTTTGCTCTATTTCTTTTATAAAAAGAATCTACTGCAGCAGAGAAAACATCAGAAAGTAATCTTGCAGAATCTCGTCTTTCTTCTGCAGTCATTGAATTCCTTAATGCTATATAGTCTAACCCGTTATTAGTAGAACATTTTTCTATTTTTTCATCAAGAGACTTTATATAATTTCCCCTGTACTGTGCTAATGTAGATGCAGCGTTGGTTAAATAACTATCTTGTAAATTTGTTCTATCAATAGGACTGTCTGGATTATCATCATTATATGACCCTATAAGGAATGCTAAATCTTGAGGGTCCATATTACCCATTAAAGAAGACAACTTGCGTTCACAGTTTGTACTAATGTAACAATTATCGTTATTCATGTTCTTATATTTTAATATGTACAAAGATACATTATAATTTGAAAAAAATAAAGGGAGAGGTAAAAATCCTCTCCCTTTAAATTAAATTAATGAACAATAGTTTCATAAATACGAAAGTCAGTAACCACTGTCTTATTTTTCATATCTTCCATTATTAACACGTCAATTACCCCATATTTGTTATACAGGAAACTGAATGTATAAATATTGATATTGTCAGTAGCATCAATATATTCCTTAACTTCTTCATAACACTTCAACATCCAGAAAACTCTTTTTTTGTTTGGAGTTTTAAGAATAATAAGACTGTCTTTATAGTTAAAGAACAAACTTGTTTCAATATTCAATGTTTCCGTATTGGTAAGTTGTGTTGAGGTAGATTCAGAAATAGTGGCATAATGACTTTTATATTCTACTGTCTGAGAATATGAAATAAGACTTATGCAGATTAATAGCATTAAATTTATTATTTTCTTCATATATTTCTATATAAACATTTTCATTTAACATGGCAGATTGACCTTAAAGAGATACTGCATATTGTTACAGATAGGGCTTAGGCCTTAGCACAATAATTGATTTATATTTAATCATTAAGTAGAATATAATTACATAGCAGGAAAAAGTCAAATACTGCAGCTTATTGCAGGGCGAAATGCCTTAAAAAAACGCTCGTTGAAATAAAAATAAGGGATATTTTGCTTGCGGTCC
>JBEQBT010000190.1:4273-6673 GCA_041639705.1 Clostridiaceae bacterium
CTTGGTTAGTGCAGTTTTCTTTAACTCTCAAGGTCATTTGTCTTGAGGTTGAAAGACATACACTAACTGTTATAACTTTAGTTTTGTCCATTTAAATATCTTTAAATAAGTCTTCTACAAATTTCACTCTTTCTTCCTCGTTTGGTTGGTTAGCTATACAGGTGTTTAGAAAGGTAATGTAAGCCACTGCTTTTTGCGGAAAGGTTTCAATAAATTTCTTTCTCATATAATTCTTTCCTTGACTATACCCTTCAGTAGAACCATTAGCTCTTGCTGTAGCAACTAATTGGTCTACAAAATCCATTGTTTCTTTATCTACGTACATAATTATTTAATTTAAATGTTCAATACAATCACATGCTACTTACTAATTGAAAAAACTGCTTTGATATAAACACTAAAAATCCCCACATCATTATGGTAAGACTGATGATTTCCACCCAATAAACTTTATCAGGATTCTTTCTTTCTACCCACAAATAAAGAGGAATAACAACAGCAGCAATAATAACTAGTATTGGCGTATCTAACAATAACCAAGTACCTAAAATTCCTAATGTAATTGCTGTTATAGCCCCAATCATGTGAGGAATGAAGTATAAATTTCCTCTGTTAATTGTAGGATTCCAAGTCATAATAGTAAAGAAAGCACATACTATTGCATACATCATATTCTGCCCTATACAAAGAATAGAAAGAATACTTCCCCACATAAACCACTTGAACAGCCAATGCGGTGATACTGAATAGTAACTGCTGCTGATTGATTTCAACCCACCATAATTTAAGAAAACTGCTCTGTTATATACTATAAATAAAGCAACACCAAAGATTAGTCCTGCTAATCCTAGCCACTTGTTATATTCATCAAATGGCGTCATTGATAAAAAGTTAATTATTTTCTCCATCGTTATTTAATTTTACAAGTTCTGTTTCAATGCTTTTAAATGTCTTGTCTGTCTCCATTAATTCAAGATAAATTCCAAAAAGTAGAAAAGCTGCCAAGAATAACAACCATCCTACATAGCCTAAATGTATTGTCCCTCTCATAATCCATTTTCAATTTGTCTTATGCGTTCTTTACAAACATGAATTATTTTTTCATAATCCATACGTCTTGATTCTCCTTTTTTAGTCCTTAACACCCTTTTAACAATATCTGCATCCCAAGGATTTAATTTATATTCTAACCAAATATCCCAAGGTTGTATTTTATGTTGTGCATAATCACTATTTCCTACATTATGATTTCTTACCGCATCCTCTGCCATATTTCCTCTGCCATTAAATAGTTATTATTTAACATCTCTTCAGTAACATAGTCACTGTTAAGAATTTCATTATAAATGTCAATTATTTCAGCAATAGTCTTAGTTGGATTATAAGATTTTAGAATAATCTCTTCTTTAGAACATCCTCTAATTTGTATAGAAATTTCTTCTGTAGTAGTACCTTTAGTAACCTTTTGATAATCCGTAAACAATACTACCATTCCTTCTTCATTAAATTTTCCATTTAAGAAGTAATAATGCAACTGCTTATCTTTTCTACAACAAATTAAATACTTCTCACCTTGAGGATTTTCAATGTATCCATCAAAAATAACCTCACCATTTATTGCAGAATATAATTTCTGTCCTATTTGTAAGTTGTCTAATTCCATATTTCCGCTATTAAAGTTTCTACTTCAGTAACAGGACATTCTTCAATAGAAGTGATTTTTCCACTATTATTGATTGTACTTCCTGTTTTTTCCATAAAAGCAGCTACTGCCTGAGTTTCATAGCAAGCCTGCACTATTGCACTTCCTTTGTGCAACCCTTCTTCCCATTTGATTATCCAGTATTTCATAACTCATTTAAATTTTCTGTTTTTTCAATTATTATAAATGTTGCATTTATTTCATCAGCACTGAAGTCTTCCATTCTGTCGCAGTAAATTTCAGCATCTTTGTTAGACTCTTCATATTCTTCCTTAGTATAGTATTCTAACCATAAATTGTCATCCTGAATATAAAGTTTTAAAGGAATTATAAGTATTCCTTCTAATATACTTTCAGTATCTTTCTGTGTCAAAATTAATGATTTATCTTCAAGATTTGAAATATATGTGTAGATATTTTTAATTATAATTTCTCTACATTCTATATTGTATTTGTTCAATAATGCTTGTAACTCCTTTAAAAACTTATCCCTATCTTTTATAGGGAGATTGCTTAAATTGTTATTATTACTCATAATCTTATTCCTTCTTATTATTTTAAATTTGTACTAAAAACCGTTGTATAACAAGGTGTATAAGAAAGTTTGCTATAAAATTCAGTGATAATTTGAAAGTTCATCTAAGCAAACCTTCTCATACACCCAACCGTTAGCACCAATACTACGGAAGTGCTTCGAT
>JBEQBT010000191.1:0-6667 GCA_041639705.1 Clostridiaceae bacterium
GGGATAGTGTAACTTCAATTAGAGTTTGGTATGCCAATAATGGATTAGAAGTAGAGTTCGGAATAACTACACCTATTTGGGTTCAAAAACCATTGGATGAGGGCACTATTAGAGTTTTATCTGACGGATATAAGGTGATTGTAGATAAAGAAAATTATTTTAAAGATATTATCTAACATAATATTTATTTAAAGTGAAATAAAGAATAGAAAAAATAAGAAAAGAGAGCTGCTGAGGCATCGCTTAACAAAGTATGCAAAATTGTCTATGAAAGAGGTGAGAATGTGGTGGAGAGTAATTTGATTAAAAAAAAGCGGATAAGAATGTTAATATACATGAGTTTGTTGAGAATGTATTAAATGATGAAAATACTAGAGTAGAAATAATAGAGCAGCTATTGAATAACAAAAAAATAATGGTTTATTATCATTGCTACTATATAATTTCAAAAGCAAGTGAGGAAAAGCCAGAGTTATTCTATAAGTATTGGAATGACTTTGCAGAGCTACTTAATCATAAGAATTCATATCATAGAGATATTGGATTAACAATTATAGGTAACCTAACTAAAGTAGATGAAAAGAACCTGTTCTCCAGTATATTCGATAAATATATAGAACATTTCAACGATGATAAATTTATGACTGCACAGTGTTTTGTACAAAGCATGAAGAAGATTCTCAAAAATAAAAATGAATATGCAGAAAAGATTATTGAAGTTTTTCTAGACATAGATAATAGATGTACTTATGTGGAAAAACAGAAAGAATTATTGAAGAGTGACATTATAGAAGTTTTAGATGAAGCATATGAAAGCGCAATAAATAAGAACAAAATTGTAGAATTTGTGAGGTTACAATCGAGTAGTGTGAGTCCTAAGACTAAGAAAAAAGTAAAGGAATTTATAAAAAAACATGGTTTAAGCTAAAGTAGCTGCGCATAACAAAGCACTCCAGTTTTTTGTGGCTACAGTTGGTTAAGTCTTTAAAGAAGTCACAACATATGATTTCGCCATATTAACGGATTCAAGCACGTAGGGAGTGGGAAAGCGTTAGTGGAAATCCCTAAGCAGCTTTTTTCTGAAATGAATTGTGTATAAGGAGTTTAAGACGGATTGGCAGAATTAAGTGCCTCAATGACAAAGGAAGAAATATCCAAAAGATAGGTTGATAATATAGAATTATTATTAACGCCTTTCATACTGAAGGAGGAATGCAAGTATGAATGAAAATAGAAAAGTTATTTTATATATTGCTGAAAGTCTTGATGGTTTTATTGCCAGAGAAGACAATGATATTAGTTGGCTATCAATCGTTGAAAAACCTGATGAAGATTATGGGTATAAGGACTTCATTGACACTATTGATACTGTAATTATGGGGCGTAGAACCTATGAGAAGGTATTATCATTTGGAATTGAGTTTCCCCATAAAGATAAAAAGTGCTATATATTGTCAAAAACATTGGAAGGAAATAATGAAAATGCTCAATTCTATAACGGGAGTATTAAGGATTTAATAGAAATGCTAAAAGGTAAAGCTGGAAAGAACATTTTTATAGATGGTGGAGCAGAAGTCGTAAGAGAATTTAGAAGTGAAAATCTTATTGATGAATACATTATTTCAATTGTTCCAGTATTGCTTGGGAAAGGGATACGATTATTTAAAGATACTGATACAGAAAATAAGCTTTCATTAATTGAAAGTAAAGTGTTTGACTCGGGTTTGGTACAATTATGGTATGAAAAGTTAGGGTAGTATATAATAAAGGTAAGTAGATAATTGGGGCTTTAGTGACTTTTTTGGAAAGCTAGTATAATAGGGGGAGATAACTTGGCCAGTAATACTGAAAAAATCATAGATTCATTAATAAATAGTCTTTCAACAATTAGGGAAGTACAATCAATTGGCATAAGTGGTAATAAAACTCCACTTCCCAAAGCAGGTGAAGGGGATATTGATATCTTTATATATTGTGATATGATACCTGAATTTAGCAAGAGACAAGCAGTAATAAATGAATTGGGTGACCTGTTACAAAATAGTAAAATCAATGTCTTTGAAGGAGGACATTGGGGAATTGGAGATTATATACTTATAAATGGAGTTGAAACCTGGTTAATGTACTTTACAGAAAGTGAAACTTTAGATGATGTAGAATCTATACTTAATGGAGATTATCCAGACCTACAGGATAACTACTATTATCCTGTAGGTCGCTTGGCAATGCTAAAAAATATCAATGTTTTATACAATAAAAACGGGTTTTTATATTCACTTAAAGAAAGATTATCAGAATATCCTGAGAAATTGGCAGAAATACTTATACAATATCATTTGAATGAACTCAAGGATATAGAAGATTTAGAACGTGCCGTAATCAGAAAAGATGTATTATTTTATCACTTTGCAATGGATATTGCAATGGACCACTTTCTTCAAGCCTTGTTTGCAATCAATAGAACTTATTTTCCAAGCCGAAAAAGGACACTTGAGTTCATTAATAATTTTAGTAATAAGCCAGAAGGATGTAGTGAAAATTTATTAAAAGTTATTAAGCTAGGTAGCTGTTCAGAAGATATTAATCAATCATATGTACTGTGGAGCAACATGGTTAATGAACTGCAAAAGATGTATATGGATTAATATTTTTAATTTGCAGGAGCTAATTACATGGGAAGGTTTAACAGAAATAAGTATTACACAAATGAAGCATTATCCTTACATGTAAGAAGGGGATAAGTATAGGAGGAGTAAGACTATGCTGAGCATTAGAATTGCTAAAATGAATGAATCTGAAATTTTATCAAATATCGCCGCAAGATCAGAGGCATATTGGGGTTATGATTCTATTTATATGGAAAAGTTCAGGACTATTTATAAGGTAACTGAGGAGTTTATAAGTAAAAACACAATTTTTGTAATAGAAGAAGGCAACGACATAATTGGGTTTTATGTAGTCTTAACTGAAAATGATATGAATTCTTTAGAGTATTTTTTCATTGAACCTCAGTATATAGGTCAAGGATATGGAAAATTATTATGGAACCATTTTGGTTGAATACTGCAGAATTATTGGTATTAAAGAGTTCAGTATTGTAACAAGTCCACAGGCTCAAGAGTTTTATGTAAAAATGGGAGCTGTAACTTGTGGAGAAGAAGAATCACTCCTTAAGAAAGGAAGAATTATCCCAAAATTAATTTATACAGTAGATATGGAACGTCAATATTGAGGTTAGGCTAAAAATTCTATATAAATTACCTGGTATTTTGAATAGAAGGCTCATATGGAAGGAGCAAGATAGGATGAATTTTAGAATGGCAATTGAAAAGGATATTAATTCACTTGCAGAAATGAGATGGATACACTCATATGATGAGAATAGTAATTTTAATATATCAAAGGAAGAGTTTCTAAAAGAGTGTAGTGTATTTTTGAAAAATGCCATGGAAATGGGAAACTGGGTGTATTGGATAGCTGAGGATAATGGTGATATTATTGCGAATATATATATTCAGAGGATAAAAAAGGTGCCAAAACCACACAAGCTGCATGCTGAAATAGGATATATTACTAATGTACATACAAAAGAGGAATATAGAAATAAAGGTGTTGGAACAAAGCTTCTAAAAGAAGTTGTTGAGTGGTCAAAAACTTCTGGGATAGAGTTACTTTTTTTATGGCCTAGTAAAAAATCTGTTCCTTTTTATGAACGTGAGGGATTTTTAGAACAAAATGAAATTATAGAACTAATTTTAGATGAAGAATAAGAATTGTTAGGGTAAATTAAAAAATTCAAGATAAGTATGCAATTGGCAAGTATCCAATAATTAGATCCATGTATGAACTTGTAAAACTCTAAAAAGCAAGTCTTATTCTTTTAGATTGAAAGTAAATATATGCTATAATTTCTTATATTAGGATGTTGTATAAACGTGGGTCAAATACGATGATAAACAGTTTATGGGGTGGAGATATGAAAGAAAAAATTCAAGAAATATGTGATGCTTTCAGCATGGATAACAATTTTTCAGGCGCTTGTCTTGTGAAACTAGGGAATGATGTTTTTTTCTCACAAGCATATGGTTTGGCACATAAGGGATTTAATATCCCTAATAAAATTAATACTATATTTGATACAGCATCTATTACAAAGATTTTTACTGCAACAGGGATCCTACTTTTAATAGAGAAGGGAGTGCTGCATTTTGAAGATAAAATTACAGACATTATAGACCTAAATGGTACTGCCATTCCAACAGATGTAAGCATCTATAATTTGCTTACTCATACCTCTGGAATCGCAGATGATGCAGATGAAGAAGCGGGAGAAAACTACTCTGATTTATTTATAAGTAAACCAAATTATTCTATACGAAATACATGTGATTTTCTTCCACAATTTGTATATAAACAACCTGTTTTCAAGGCAGGCACTGATGTTAGGTATAATAATTGTGCATTTGTTTTACTTGGTTTAGCAATAGAAAAAATAACTGGTCAGGATTATAGAAGTTTTGTTACAGATAATATTTTCAAACCCTGCGGAATGTTAAATACTAAATTCTGTGCTATGGATGAGATAAATGAAAACACAGCAGAAGGATATACTGGCTGCTATGACGAAAATGAAAAGTTTATTAAATGGAAGAAGAATATATACTCCTATCCTCCTATTGGCTCTCCCGATGCAGGAGCATATACAACAGTAAATGACCTAGATACTTTTATTAGAAATCTTAAAACAAATATACTATTAAGCGAAGAATATACTAATATGATATTTTCACCTCAATGTGAATTTTCAAAGCCATTTAGAAATTGGAAACCTGAACCTTATGCAACAATAAGAAATGGATATGCATTTGAATTTGTAGAAATTAATGGTGAGGTATTTTGTATGCGTAAGGATGGGGTAAATGATGGGGTAGGTGCTATGCTTTCATATTATCCTGCCATTGATGCAACAATTATTATTCTATGCAACCAAGATTGTAACATATGGCAGATGCATAGAGAAATACAAACCATAATGTATTATGAATGCTTTAAAAAGTGAAAAGACTCAATATAAGCCTAAAGGAGTGAGCAATATTTATAAATCGAGGAGAAATTATGCAGATTGGATGTTCAGCAAGATATTTTAATGCCTTTGGAGAAGAAGTAGAATTTGCCAAGAAGAACAATTTTCAATTTATGCAAATCTGGTATGACAGAGATGGAATTGCTGAGATATTAGGATTTGATTTAAATAATGAGGTATTGAAAAAGGTGGATAGAAATAAAAATAGGGTATACAAAAACGTAGATGATGTGAATACCAAAATAGATGAATTAGAATTATAATGTTTTTATTAAATATAGATGAAAGTTTTAAATCAATGCATATAAATAGGAGATTTATAATGAGGACAGAGATTTATATGGTACGTCATGCTCATTCAAATTATTCAAATGACGAATTAGGCAGAGGTGTATCAGAGAAGTCAAAGAAGGATATAGAGCTTGTTACTGAACTTTTGATAGGTGAAAACATAGATTTTTTCGTCTCAAGTCAATATAGAAGAGCTATAGAAACAGTAGAAGGTGTAGCTAAAGCATTAGGCTTGAATATTGAGCTAGAGGAAAGGTTTAAAGAAAGAGTACTCTCAGAAGTACCTGTTAAAGATTTTGAGCTATCAGTAAAAAGCTTGTGGGATGATCCCAATCTTGCCTATGTGGGTGGAGAGTCAAATACACAGGTAGCACAAAGGGGAATTGCTGGACTTATTCATGTTATAGACAAGCATAATGGGAAGAAGATTGCTGTTGGAATTCATGGTAATTTAATGGCCATTATAATGAACTATTTTAATGGAAAATATGATTATTCATTTTGGAAAAATCTGAGTATGCCTGTTATATATAGGTTAAGCTTTGAAAATCATGACCTGGTTGAAGTAAAAAGGATCTGGAAAGGTTAAAAGAAATAATAGTGTAATTAATGAATTTAAAAACAACTGAAATGAAAAATTTAGTTTTATACATATTTTCTTGGTAAAACTTAGCTATAGAAATGGAGGGAAAAATGATTACTGAAGATGAACAAAAAGTATATGATGTTTTAGATTTATTAGATATTAAGTATAAAAGATATGAGCATAAGGCGGTAGAGACAATTGAAGAAGCAAATGGATTAGATATATATATTCCAGGTAAGTTATCTAAAAATCTATTTCTTCGTAATAGAAAAGGAGATACTCATTATCTTGTAATTGTGGATGAAAACAAGCATGTGGACCTAAAACTTCTATCAAAACAAATAGAAAGTACAAGTTTATCATTTGCTTCAGAGGAAAGGCTATTTAAGTATATTGGACTTAAACCAGGCTCGGTTACACCCTTTGGTTTGATAAATGATGCAGAAAGAACTGTAATAGTCCTGATAGATAGTGATTTGGTGGAGACAAGTAACATAAATTTTCATCCAAATGTAAATACAGCAACAATAAGCATTTCCTACAGAGATTTTGAAAGGTATTTAGAGTGGAGTAAAAATAAATTCCAACTTATAGATATAAATTATTAAATAAGGATTATTGGATTTCAAGGAGGATTTATGAAGCTTGTTATAATATTTGGGCCACAGGCAGTTGGCAAAATGGCAGTTGGACAAGAATTGGAAAAA
>JBEQBT010000192.1:0-6647 GCA_041639705.1 Clostridiaceae bacterium
AGTTTATCAGAAACAAACTGTCCCTCGAGAAATGGAAGTATATTGTTTATTCTTTCTGTTAACTCAACCTCCTTCATTAAATTAACTCTCTTTTTGCTTATAGCTACACTAATATTGTTTAGGGTTTCTATTAATCTATTTTTATTTATTGGCTTAAGCAGAAATTCAAATACACCTAAGTTTAATGCTTCTTTAGCATAATCAAAATATTCATAGGCAGAAAGTATGACAAACAAAGTATCATTATTAGAAGCCTTGATTTGTCTTATAGCTTCAATACCATCAATACCAGGCATGTGAATATCCATAAAAACAACATCTGGCTTTAGTGTTATGGCCATCTCTATTGCTTCTCTGCCAGTATGTGCAGTTCCAACAACATTGATGTCCTCCATATTTTTCGAAATAATCATCTTAAGAGAATCAAGTACTAGATATTCATCATCAGCAATTAACAATTTCAACACTCTATCCACCTCCTTTTCTTAATATTATTAAAATCGGGGAATTTTCAATGTCACCTTTGTACCATAATCTAGTTTACTTTCAATATTTATAAGTTTCTGTTTATCTATTATATTGAATAGAATTTGAAATCTTTGTAAAACATTGTTTATGCCTATGCCTGTAATGTGTTTATTAGAAATTTCATCCTCTGAGTTTGTCCACAAAATACTTTGTATACAGTCTTCATCCATGCCCATACCATTATCTATAACTTCTATAATAACGCTATCAACATCATTCTTAACATTGAGATGAATTTCTCCATTTCTCTCAAGATTTTGCAGCCCATGTATATAGGCATTTTCTACAATGGGTTGTATGGTGATTCTTGGTATTTTTGTACTAAGTGCATCCTCATCTATATCGCTAAAAAAATCAATCCTGCTTCCAAAACGAATTTTAAGCACCTGCATATAGTTTTTCACATATTCAATTTCATCACCTAAGGGCACAAGCTCCTCAATATTTTTCAGATTATATCTAAACAATTGCGCAATGTTCTCCATAAATTCAGAGGATTTGTCTGCTCCTTCTATCATCGCAAGCTGAGAGGCTGCATTTAATGTATTGAAAAGGAAGTGGGGATTAATCTGGGACTGTAGGAATTTTAATTCTGACTCTCTTAAAAGACTCGTCATTTTTAAATTGTGCAGTTCCTGCTCCTTTAGCTTTTTTTCAAATTCTGCCTGTATTTTCAATTCATCAATATAGTCTCTAATGCTTTTTACCATTTTTATAAATGCACCTGCGAGTATATCAATTTCATCCCCTGTATGTGTCTGTGTCAACTCAATATCAAAATCCCCCTCAGCAATTTTTTCTGCAGAATGAGAAAGCTGAGCTATGGGTTTTGTTAAACTATAAGTAGATATGATTGCAATAAAAAGATTTACTATTAAAATCACAATTATAATAATAAGGTTAAGATAAATAATAAAGCTCATATTTTTATTTATAATTTGATATTCTTTTGATCCACTTTTTAATTTACTATCAAGCAGATTATCATTATATAATTTAATATATTCACTAATTTTATTTGATCTTTGAAAATTAGAAATATACTTACTACTTATTCTACCTCGTTTGGCAAGTACAGCCTTATCTGTCTCCATCATTAATTCATCAAGCATATAGCCGACATCCTTTAAAGCTAACAGCTCATAATCATATTCAGTAATTCGAGGTATTTGTCCCCTTATTGCTTGAAGCTTGTTATAGTTATCATAATAATTAAGTAGATTTTCGGAGGATGCGGAAGTTAAATATTTTTCAAGCTCTGTCATCAAAGAGTTGACATTATTTCTCAGGTTGTTTAAGTATAAATAATCAATGATTATATTGTTCGTGTTTTTAAGCACTGTCCTTGCATTAAAATACGAAAAAATACTAGTAATACCAAGCAATAATATTGTTAATAGAAAGTACATTATTAACTTCTTTCTTATTCCATAAAATTTAAACATTCTGAGATCCATAAATTAACCACCCACTTCGAATAAGAGCCTTATGCCCTTTATCATTTAATGCCCGAAAGATTTTTTTTAGTAACTACCTTTACTTCTGTATCAATAAATGTAGAAACACTGTTACCAGACTTCAAGTCCACCAAAGCCTTCAAACTTTCATATCCCATTTTATAAGCATCACTTGAAACTGTGCCATATATTACTTCATTATCAATGTAACGCAAAATTTCCTCTGAGTTTCCATATCCTACAAGAATAATATCTCCTACCTTATTCCTGTCAACAATAAGTTGAGCTGATCCTAATGTGTCTGCTGAGCTGACTGCAAATATGGCATTTATATTTTCTCCTGAATCAATTATTGTCTGGGTAATTTCCTCTGCACTTAGAATACCCATTTTAGAGGTATAGTTTCTTATCACCTTCATATCTGGGTAATTTCTTAGTATACTTAAAAAACCGTTCATTTTCAAATTATATTCTATGGAACCCTGCGAGGTATCATTGCTAGAAATTACAGCAATATTTGCCTTGCCCCCCGTTGCTTCAATTAATAGCCTTGCAGCTTCCCTTCCAACAGCAAAGTTGTTTGTACCAGTAAAAGCATACCTCAGGCTTTCACTATCATCATTTTCAAAGGTTATTACAGGAATTCCTCTTTTGTAGGCCCTATCGATAAGTTCTGTGAAGTCTACCCCATTTGATACATGGGTGATAATGCCATCTACCTTTGATATAGTTGCTATATCGAGATAATTTAATTCCTCATTGGGGTCATCAAAACGCGGCGCAGAAAATTCAACTACAACACCATTGTCCTCGGCCGCCTTTTGAACACCTTTTATTACTTCTTTCCAGAATGGATCCACAGAATTTTGAGCAATGAAGAAGAAATGATATTTGGGTTTGGAAATTAAAGGCCTTATTTTCTCCTGCTTTTGAACCCAAAGTAAAACAATAGCTGAGAATAAAATCATAATCAGCAGAATTATGATAGCATGTCTATATAAAAATCCTGAAAAATTCTTTAAAATACTCATTTGGTAGATTATCCCCCTAGTGTAAATATTGCCTATTAATACATTATTCATGATCATTTAACTAATAGCATTATATCATATATAAAGAGTACACAAAAGAACCCCAAAAGTGCCAGGCTCGTGACAAGTTTTACTAACTTGTCACTTGTCACGAGCCTGGCACTTTTACTCTTTCAATTCAATAAAAAATGTAGTGCCCTTCCCTAGTTCACTTTGAAAATACACTGTGCCATTGTGTAGTTCAATAATTTTTTTAACTATTGATAATCCCAGTCCATTTCCGTCATTGTTGCGGGATTTATCACCCTTATAAAATTTCTCGAATATCCTATCCTTATCCTCATCTGCAATTCCAATACCATTATCCTCAATTCTAACATGTATTTCATTATCCTCTTTTTTAAGTACGATTTTCAATACCCCACCATTATTCGAAAACTTAATGGCATTAGTGATAAGATTGGTCCAAACTTGATGCATAAGTTCCTCATCACCTATAAAGTTTACTTCATCAAGTTCTAAATCAAGTTCAATATTCTTTTCACTCCACTTATTTTCTAAAAGCAAAATCACTCTGCGTATTTGCTCATCAAGAGAAAAACTCCTATACTGCTCATGTATTGCCCTATTTTCAAGGTATGAAAGCTTTAACAAATTACTACTTAAATTTTCAAGTCTGCCTGTTTCTGAGATAATAATATCTGCGTATTCATCAGCCTGTTCCTTAGACAATGATCCTTCCTTAAGCAGCTTTCCAAAGCCCTGAATTGAGGTCATTGGTGTTCTAAACTCATGGGATACACTTGAAATAAAATCCTTACGTAAATATTCAATATTTTTTAGTTCCTCAGTCATTATATTAAAATTGTCAGCAAGCTGTCCTATTTCATCATGGCTTTTAGTTTGAATTTTCACATCAAAATTGCCCTTTGAAACCTCTTTTGTAGCTGCAGTAAGTCTTTTTATAGGCTTTACAATCATTCTTGCAGCTATTGCAATAAGTAATGAACCTAATGCTACACAAATTATGAGTACTATACCAATCATAGTTTTTAAAAACATAATAGTATTATTGTTAATACTTGGTGAGATAACTACAATGCTATTGCCTGTTTTGAAAGCAGCAAATGGAAGTCTGCTGTGCTTTGATAATTTACCCTCTATGATTTCTCCTTCATCAAGATTCAGCCTTTCACTTTGGGTAAGTACCACGCTATCGGAATTAAACTCATCCATATTGTAATAAATTGATACCTTTACATTTTCATTATTTAAAATTTTCTCCAAATCCCCTTGCTTAATGGAATATTTTCTAGAGAGTTGCAAGCTTGTGATTGCTTTTTCATATAGTTGAGCTTTTATATTGGTTATAAGGCTATCTTCCATATAAATGAAACCTATGCGAAAGGCAGCAAAGCTAGAAAGCCATAATATACCCATAAACATTACAACGAATTTCATATATAAGGATTTAAAACCATGCTTTCTCATAATGCCCCACCACCTTTCTTATATCTTTCTTTCTGCCTTATATCCCAGTCCTCTAATTGTGATAATTTCAAATTCCTTTATATGCTCAAACTTCTCACGAATACGCTTTATGTGAACATCAACGGTCCGTTCATCTGCCTCCGCATCCATTCCCCATATTTCATCCATAAGCTGTTGGCGTGTGTATATTTTTTTAGGATATGAAAGCAGCTTGAAAAGCAGATAAAATTCCTTTTTAGGAAGCACATAGGTCTCATTATGTGTAATTACTGTAAGAGTATCATAATCAAGTATCACATCTCCTATTGCTATTTTGTGTTCATTGCTTATTTTTGCACGACGTAGTAGTGCTCCCACTCTAAGGAGCATTTCATTCATATCTATAGGTTTAACCATATAATCGTCTGTGCCTGCATTAAAGCCCTTTTTCTTATCCTCAAAGGTTTCCTTTGCAGTTATCATAAGAATTGGAAAGTTATAGTTTGCAGTTCTTAAATCCTCTGTCAGGGTATATCCATCCATTTTAGGCATCATAATATCTACAATCATTAAATCAACATGAATGGTTTCCAATACTTCTAATGCCTCTATTCCATTCCCAGCTAAAGTGACATTATACCCATCTCTTCGAAGATATGTTGATATTAATTTTATAATACTTTCATTATCATCAACAACCAATATGTTAAACACATTTTCACCATCCCTAGATGTGTCTTAGAGCGTCTATAGGATTAAGTTTGCTGGCATTCCTTGCAGGCATCAGACCAAATATTATTCCTACTGCAGCAGAGAAACCAACTGCAAGAAGGATTGTTACAGCTGTTATTGTAAAAGTAAACCCTATAAGAGTTGCTGCAATAAATGCAATGCCAAGCCCTACAAACATGCCTATTATACCACCAAACATAGACAAGAATACAGCTTCTATTAAAAACTGCAGCTGTATTCTTGAGGGTTCTGCACCAAGAGCTTTTCTAAGTCCAATTTCTGTAGTTCTCTCTGTAACAGATACAAGCATCATATTCATAATCCCTATTCCTCCGACTATAAGAGAAATTGATGCAATACCTGCTAATAGCAGAGACATCATACCAGTGATATTGCCTATTGTATCAAGTATGTCCTGCATATTGAATACGGAAAATGCATTATCACGGTAGTTAAAAGCCTCATTTAATACTCCTTCAATATTACTGATTATCATATCAGATTTTGATGAATCACTCATTTGAACTTCAACACTGTTAATACTTCTTACACCTAATGTTTTCATTGCAGAGGTATAGGGTAATAAAACTGCATTATTTGTAGAGCTAATTGATAAACCACTTGTTGGCTTTAATGCTCCTACGATGATATAGCTATTCCCGTTTACTATTATTTCCTTACCTATTGGATCTTCTCCATAAAACAATTCTTTTACAATATCGCTACCAATAACAGCAACCTGATTTTTATTCTCAACATCAAGAATATTAATTTTTCTTCCAACTGCCATGTTTTCTGTTTCACTCTTAAAATATACTTCATTTTTACCTTGAACTGATACATCTGTTTTCACATTGCCATTATATACTATAGAAGTATTACCGGAAACAGTTGGAGATACTCCATTTATATACTGAATTTTCCTGAGCTTATCAATGTCTTTTTCACTTAACCCATGTTTTAATGGAGTTCCCATGGCCTGGACAGTCAATTTATCAGCTCCTAAATTGGATATTTGACTTGTTATGCTGCCTGTTGCACCTTGCACAATTGTGATAAGTGCAATTATTGAGGCTACACCAATAACTATACCTAGCATAGTTAGAAAAGAGCGCATCTTATTATGGGTAATATTGCTCCAGGACATCTTTATACTTTCCCTAAACATTTGGAACCATCTCCATTTCTGTTAATTCACCATCAAGTATATTTACAATGCGCTTTGCATGCTTTGCTATATTAATATCATGGGTTATCATAATAATAGTTCTGCCATCATGATTTAGCTCCTCAAAAAGCTCCATAATCTGCTGCCCTGTCTTTTGATCAAGAGCTCCTGTAGGCTCATCTGCCAATAAAATTGTTGGCTCTGTTACAACGCTCCTGGCAATTGCAACACGCTGCATTTGGCCACCTGAAAGCTGGTTGG
>JBEQBT010000193.1:0-6618 GCA_041639705.1 Clostridiaceae bacterium
CCACATCAACAGGGCATTAACATGACAGGTGATATCTGCAACAATTGTGGAAATACTATATACCGCAAATGCCTCAAGCCGATGTGGGCATCGGCCACTACAGTGCCTGATTATGATCGCACCTTACGACGCATTTCCACACAACTATGACTCATCAGGGGGATGGCTAAGGTGGTAATGGTAGAAATTACATTCATAAGACCACTTGTCAATGATTTGGATAGATGATATAATTCATAAATGTCAACAGATGAAAACATAATTTGTATATAAACTTCCAGCTAAAAAGGTTAAAAAGTTATTGACGTAATATTAAAAAGATTATATAATTAATTATGTCGCGAGACAACATGCCGAAGTGGCGGAACTGGCAGACGCACAGGACTTAAAATCCTGCGATTGTTAAAGATCGTACCGGTTCGACCCCGGTCTTCGGCACCATATTTTCGCGGGGTGGAGCAATCTGGTAGCTCGTCGGGCTCATAACCCGAAGGTTGGAGGTTCAAATCCTTCCCCCGCAACCAAGTTTGGCGGCGTAGCTCAGTTGGCTAGAGCATTCGGTTCATACCCGAAGTGTCAGGGGTTCAAATCCCTTCGCCGCCACCAAGTAAAGCAACTAATTGGTTGCTTTTTTTATTACCTTTTTAGATATAATATACTACTTAACATAATAGTTTAAGTCGAAGTTTATTAATTAGCATACTAAAAGACTTTTATATGTCATAAAATTTTTATGATTAGTATACTCATAGTGACAAAAATTTTCGCATATAATTGGTATAATTACCTCACAAATTATCGTGAGGTGGTTTTATGATATATAAAAATGAATTAGTGCCTTATAAAAGAACTTTGAATGATAAAAAAACAGAAGAGAAAAAGACAGAAGAGAAAAAGAAAATTAAATACCTGTCGATAGGGAGTATTCTTTTTTTTCTATCGGCGTTTTTTACATCCAGAGTTTTTATTCTGGATACATTTATGCCATTTGGCATTGCTTTTTTTCTCGCTGCCTATGGAATGCTTGATAGGGAATTGGCAATAGCGTCAGGTTTTATTGGGATTTTAGGGTATCTTACAACATTTAAAGGCTACATATCCATTTCAAGAATGGTAGTGCTTATTTTACTTGTGTTGCTTGCCTTTATTTTTAATAATAAGGATAAGAATAGGATAGTCAAAATGTCTTCAGCTGGTTTTATACTAAATTTAGCCCTGATAATTGTGTTTCGAGGAGTATTTATAGCTCGAGGGTTTTCGATGTTTGATTCAATACTTGCACTTGGAGAATCCATAATACTTACTGCCTCAGCTTACATATTCAGCTATGGAATCCCACTATACTTTGATCACGGCAAGAGGAAAATACTATCGAGAGAAGAAATGATTTATATTGGACTTATGTTAGGAATTATTGTGTCTGGAATGTATGATATAAAATATATGTCTTTTTCACTAAAAAATATTTTAGGGTTCTTAATAGTTCTTGTAATGGGTTATTCCGAGGGTGGAGCTATGGGGGCGGCAACAGGAGTTTCATTAGGACTCATTTCTACTATTTCTGATAGTACAATGCCAATATATTTAGGAATATATGCCTTTTGTGGTCTCATCAGTGGAGTATTTAGGGAACTTGGTAAACTTATCACTGGAATAGCATTTATAATTGCTGGTGGTATTATGGCTTTTTATACTGCTGGACTTATAAATATAAATACAGGTGTAAGCTTAATATTTTATAATTCATTAGTTGCTGTAGTTTTATTTATGATAATCCCCAGTAAAAACTATGAAAAGCTTTCTGCACTAATAAATGATGAGAAAAGAACTGTACAGCTGCAAAAATCATATATAGAGAGAGTAAAGGACATAATGACATTAAAATTATTTAAAATATCAGGTACTCTTGCTAGCCTTTCAAATATTCTAGAGGAAAGTATTGAAAGTGAACTCTCAAATAAGGTTGAAATAGATGGACTTGTGGAAAAGCTTGCAGACAGGGTATGTTTTAATTGTGATAGTAAAAACCTATGCTGGAGAAAAGAAATGTACTACACCTATGACTCGTTCTTAGAGATTTTAAGAATTGTTGAGAAAAATGGAAGCATTATAGCATCAGAAGTGCCTGATAGCTTAAATAGGAAGTGCATAAGACCTAATGAATTGTCTAAGCAGGCAAACTCTATATTTGAAATATTTAGATTGAATAATAAGTGGAAAAGAAAGCTGGTAAAATCAAGACTTGTTTTATCAGAACAGATAAAGGACATGTCAGGACTTGTAAGATCAATGATAGAGGAAGCCTCAACATCAATGGAATTTAAAAATGATATTGAGGAAGAAATTGCAATATCTCTTGATAAAAAAGGCTTGGATTTTGATGATATACTTGCAGTAAAAAATAATAGGAATAGATATGAAGTAACACTATATAGAAAACCATGCGCAGGACAACAAATATGCAATAAGGATTTTGTCAGTAGTATATCAAGAACACTTGGAGTTAGAATGGTTAGAGAAAACACAAAATGTAAAATTAACAAGGATTGCTCCATGTGTCAATTCAGATTGATTGAAGCAGTAAATTTTAACGTAATCACAGCTATTTCAAAGTGCTCAAAGGAAGAAATATCAGGGGACAACTACTCCTTTGGGGAAGTTGGAGAAGGAAGGTATATGATAGCTCTTAGTGATGGTATGGGAAGTGGTGCTAGGGCTAACAATGAAAGCAGTATTACAATATCCCTTTTAGAAAAATTTATTGAAGCAGGATATGAAAGGAACGCAGCCATAAAAGCTACAAATTCTGTACTAGTTTTTAGAGCAAATAATGAGTGCTATGCAACAATAGATCTTGGTATTATTGATTTGTATGAGGGTATAGGTGAATTTATAAAAATTGGTTCGGCACCTACATTTATTAAATCCGGAATTGATGTTAGTATTCTTAATAGTACAACCCTTCCTGCTGGAATACTAGATGATATAGAAATTGAGAGCGAAATTGTAGAGCTAAAAAATGGAGATATGGTTGTTATGGTTACTGATGGAATAACAGATGCTGATAAGGAAACAAAGGAAAGGTGGGTTGTAAAACTCTTAAAGGAATATGATAGTGTTAATCCAAAGGAAATAGCGGATTATGTTTTGCTTAAAGCTAAGGAGAAATATAATGGAAGAATAAAGGATGACATGACAGTTGTAGTACTTAAGATTTGGAAATTGATGTAGTGTTAAATTCAGAACTAAAATACAGGATGATTTTTCAACTATGTCTTGTATTTTAGTTCCTTTTTTTGTGTTAAAATTAATTTCATCAAAACTTTCTTTAAAAGCAATAATATTCTTTTATTTTGATATATTATTTGTTATAATTCTATTCATGAATAAAATGATTTCCATTAGTACACCTAAATACATAATGAAAAAGAGTGGTATATGATGAGAGAAAAGGTTATTAGTACAATTGAGAAATACGGCATGATAGAAAAGGGAGATGGAATAGTTGTTGGACTATCTGGAGGTCCTGATTCTACATGTCTTATACACGTTTTAAGCACTATTAAGGAATTATATGATTTAAGAATATATGCAGTTCATTTAAACCATATGATAAGGGATGAAGAGGCTCTAAGGGATGAACAATATTCTAAAAATTTAGCAAATACTCTGGATATACCTTTTTTCTCAAAACAAATTCCAATAGAAAACTATGCAAAGGACAAAAGAATATCCACTGAGGAAGCTGGAAGACTTTTGAGATACGATTTTTTTGATGAGATAGCAAGAAAAACTGGAGCCAAGAAAATTGCCCTTGCTCATAATATGAATGACCAGGCTGAAACAATGCTTATGCACTTTATAAGGGGTTCTGGTTTAAGTGGTATTAGTGGAATAAAACCAGTAAGAGCAGGAAAGTATATAAGACCAATAATTGCCTGCAGTCGCATGGAAATTGAAGAGTACTGCAGCATAAATAACCTGAACCCAGTAATAGACAGTACTAATAAAGAAAACATATATACAAGAAATAGAGTGAGACTGGAACTTATCCCATACATTCAGAAATATTTTAATCCAAATTTGGTTGAAAGCCTTTATAAGGTTTCTGATATAATTAGGGATGAGGATGAATACTTACATTCCAGAACATTTATAGAACTCGACAGGATTAAAACAGAAGATGGAGTAGATATTAATTCCTTTAACCTCTTACATATTAGCTTAAGAAGGCGAATGATTAGAGTTATGATTGAAGGTGTTAAGGGAAATTTAGATGGAATTGAGAGTAAACACATAACAGATTGTATAGAATTTATTGAAAAAAAACGTACTGGAAAAACAATAGCCCTTCCAGAGGGTATTGAATGCATAATACAGTATGAAGTGTTTAAAATAAGCAAAAAAGAGGAAATTAATGATTTTGAATACAGCCTAAAAATTCCAGGCAGTATATATATTAATGAGAGTGATTGTGTTGTAAATATAAAAATAATTAAAAAAAATGAATTGTACTTTATTGATAGTGAGTTTATTAAATATTTTGATTATGATAAAATGAAAGGTGATATGACAGCAAGGAATAAACGTGATGGTGATTTTATCTATCCTAAGGGAATGAAGGGTAGAAAAAAGATAAAAAACATTTTTATTGATAAAAAAATCCCAAGGGAAGTAAGAGAAAAAACTCTTCTTATAGCTCTGGAAAGCGAGGTAGTTTGGATATTTGGACTGAGGGATTCTAGAAAATATAAAGTAGATGAAAATACTAAATATGTGATAGAGATTGAAGTTAAAAGAGGTGCTAAGGATGAATAAAGATTTAGAAAAAATATTGCTTACAGAGAATGATATTGAATCAAGGGTTGAAGAGGTTGCAAATAAAATATCTAAGAATTACCCTAATGGAGATGTTTTATTTATTGGTGTTTTAAAAGGATCTGTTTTCTTTATTACTGATCTTATGAGAAAAATGTCTGTAGATGTAAAAGTTGATTTTATGGCTGTTTCGAGCTATGGAACCTCAAGTGAAACCTCGGGAGTTGTGAGGATACTAAAGGATTTGGACTCTGATATTGAAGGAAGAGATGTAATAATAATAGAGGATATAATTGATACTGGAACAACATTGAAGTATCTATATGAATATCTAAAGGCTAGAAACCCAAGGACTTTAAAAATTTGCGCACTACTTGATAAACCTGAAAGAAGAAAAGTGCATATTGTTGCTGATTACATTGGGTGTTCCATACCAGATAAATTTGTTGTTGGTTATGGACTAGATTATGCAGAAATGTATAGATATCTACCATATATTGGAATACTAAAAGAAGATGTTTACAAAAAGGAAATAAGTAGTTAATTGTTTATATTTTAGAAATATGTTAAAATCAATAGAACGTGACATAAAAATGTAATGAGGGGGGCTAAGATGAAAAAGTCATTCTTAAAAAGTGCTATGGTATGGTTGTTAATCATGCTTGCGTTTATATCAGCATTAGCATTTTTCGAAACAGAAAATCCTAAAAAATCTAAAATTTCATATACTGAAATGATTACAGAGATTGAGAAAAACAATCTGAAAAATATAACTGTAGACATTGAAACTTCAAATGCGACCGGAGAATATAAAGATGGAAAGACATTTACTGCAAATATAGGAAGTATGCAAACCTTCCAAGCTTATGTTAACGAGTTTAACTCAAAACAATCTATTTCAAGCAGAATTGCAGTAGAATTTATTCCACCCACAAAATTCCCAGTATGGGTATCTGCTGTACCTAATATATTAATGCTTGTTATGCTTGGAGTTGTATGGTTTATTTTCATACAGCAATCCCAGGGTGGCGGCGGTGGAAAAGGTGTTATGAATTTTGGAAAGAGCCGTGCAAAGCTTGCAGTTACTGATAAAAACAAGACAACCTTTAATGATGTTGCTGGAGCAGATGAAGAAAAAGAGGAACTTAAAGAGGTTGTAGATTTTCTTAAGCAGCCAAGAAGATATATTGAAATAGGAGCAAGAATTCCAAAGGGGCTACTTTTAATAGGACCTCCTGGTACTGGAAAAACTCTTCTTGCACGAGCTGTTGCTGGAGAAGCAGGAGTGCCATTTTTTAGTATAAGTGGTTCTGACTTTGTTGAAATGTTTGTTGGTGTTGGTGCATCAAGAGTAAGAGATTTATTTGAAACAGCTAAGAAGAATGCTCCATGTATTGTGTTTGTTGATGAAATAGATGCTGTGGGTAGACAAAGAGGTGCAGGACTTGGTGGTGGACATGATGAAAGAGAACAGACACTGAACCAATTGCTTGTTGAAATGGACGGGTTTGGAACAAATGAAGGAATTATAATGATAGCAGCAACAAACCGCCCTGACATACTTGACAGTGCACTTTTAAGACCTGGCAGATTTGATAGACAGATACTTGTAAATGTTCCTGATGTTAAAGGTAGGGAAGAAATATTAAAGGTTCATTCGAAAAACAAACCTCTTGATGCTAGCGTTGATCTTTCGGTAGTTGCAAGGAGAACTCCAGGATTTACTGGTGCGGACCTTGAAAATCTTATGAATGAAGCAGCTATTTTAACTGTAAGACGAGGAAAGAAGTATGTTGGCAG
>JBEQBT010000194.1:0-6605 GCA_041639705.1 Clostridiaceae bacterium
CTCCTTTGTATTTAATGCGGTTGGCGAACCTGCATTTATTTTATCAAAGGAGGTTATTTTTTTCCACTCATAGCTAAAAGCCTTTTGGAACCACGGGCATAGCCCGTGGTATTCGTTACACAAAAAGATTCTTCGCTAAGGCTCAGAATGACAATTTACTAAAAAAAGTGTGTCATTCTGAGGGCTTTATGCGGTCGAATCTTTTATGCTTCCAGGTTTAGTTTATTTCAGCTATTATGCGACAGCCCCTTTGGTACTAACATTCTTTTAAAATATCTTTAGAACTGGGTTGTCTCAATTTTACTAAAAAATTTTTTTGATTCAACCCCTGTTTTTTACCTTTCCCTACACTCTCCTAAATATGCTTTTTTTACTTCATTATTAGAAAGCAGCTCTCGCTCAGTACCTTTAAGTATTATTCTACCTGTCTCCATTAAATAACCAACATCAGCAATATGGAGGGCAACATTGGCATTTTGCTCAATTAACAGTATTGTTACCCCTTGTTTGTGAATCTCCTGTATTATACTGAATATTTCCTTCAATAGCAGGGGTGCAAGTCCAATAAGTCATATGGCTGCCACTTTTACATTATTTTAATCAAGTTTTTTTCTAAACCTTAATATGGAAAGTATAAATAATATAGTTCCTTCTGCAAATAATATTAAAACATCATTCAGTATAAGATCAAGTGATGCTCCTTTGGAAATGATACCTCTTAGTATTACTAAAAAATATGTTATAGGAAATACATTACCTAATAGTCTAACAAACAAGGGCATTGCTTCTCTTGGAAACATAAATCCTGATAGAAGTACGCTTGGTAATATTATCAGAATTGACATTTGCATTGCCTGAAGTTGATTTTGGGCTATTGTAGATATTAGTATTCCCATAGCCAAGGCGCATATTACAAACCCTAGTCCAAGTATAATAAGAAGTGGTATGCTTCCCTGAATAGGAACCTTAAACCACCAGGTTCCGAAAAAAGTAGCAATCAGTAAATCTATGAAGCCTATGAATGTATAGGGAATTAACTTTCCAAATATTAGCTCAAATGGTTTAACAGGTGTTACAATTAGTTGCTCTATTGTTCCCTTTTCCTTTTCTCTAACCAGTGCAAATGCTATTAGCATTACTGTGATATTCTGCATTATTAAACCAATAAGCCCTGGTATTGTAAAATTTGCAGATTTGAGTTGAGGGTTATATAAAACCTGGCTTTTAATATCAATTGGCTCCTGCAGCATCCTGGCTCCACTTTTCACAAGTTTTTCTATCTTTAGACCTGATGAAAAAGCTTGTGCAGTAAATATACCTGATGAGTATGCTGTTCTAGCTATGGAGGGATCAGAACCATCAACTACTATAAGCATCTCCGGCTTTTCGTTTCTGCTTATTCCTTCATTAAAACCACTTTTTATTACTATCCCGGCCTTAACCCTATTTGAGTCAATTTCTTTTTTTAGTTCCTCTATGTTTGAAACATATGTTACAACATCAAAGTAATTTGAATTTTTAAACGTCTCAACAGCATTTCTGCTCATTTCGGTTCTATCCATATCAAGTACCGCTGTTTTTATATGATCAATATTAGTGTTAACAGCATACCCAAAAAGCAGTATCATAATAACTGGAGCAACAAATCCCATCATGAGGCTTGGTTTATCCCTTTTTATGTGAATTATTTCTTTTTTTATTATGGCAAATAACCTCTTAAAACTCATATTACTCTCCCCTTAAGAATTTTATTTTATCAAAGGAATGTTCAATTCTTTCTCCTGTTATTTCTTCAACATATTTGATAAACACATCCTCGAGATTATCTAGCCCTGCTTTTTTTATTGCCTCCTCTGTACTTGATACATCCAACAATTTACTGTTAAATATAAAACCAAGTGTATCGCATGTTTGAGCCTCATCCATATAATGTGTAGTAACTAATATTGTAATACCTTGATTTGAGAGCATATGTATTATCTTCCAAAACACCCTTCTTGATACAGGGTCAACACCTGCAGTAGGTTCATCTAGTACCAGAAGTTCTGGTTTATGAATTAATGCGCATCCAAGAGCAAGCCTTTGCTTCCACCCACCTGACAGGGTTCTTGTGATTACATTTTCCTTTCCTTTAAGATCAGCAAGTTCAACAAGCTGTTCAATCCTGGTATGGAGTTCTTTTTTCCCTACTCCATATATTTCCCCATAAAATTTCAAATTTTCAACAACAGTTAAATCCTCATAAAGGCTGAATCTTTGGGACATATATCCTATTTTTTTCTTTATTTTTTCGCTTTCCCTGTTAACATCATATCCAAGAACCGTCCCTTTACCAGAGGTTGGTGTCAATACTCCACAAAGCATCCTTATGGTAGTGGATTTTCCAGAACCATTGGGACCAAGAAAACCAAATATGCTTCCTTTTTTTATTTTAAAGCTAATGTTATCAACTGCAGTGATGCTTCCAAATTTTTTTGTTAGTTTCTCAACCTCAACTACATATTCATTAATCATTCACCCTCACCTCTGCGATCATTCCTGGCTTTATGTTTTCATTCCCAGCAATAGCTATCTTTATTCCATATACTATATTGGATTTATCCTCCACTGTCTCAACATTTTTGGGTGTAAACTGTCCTGATGTATCAATTTTTACAATTTGACCTGTAACATATTTATCAGCCTGAGAGCTTAAATAAACCTGAAGTTTATCATCTAGATTAAATTTTGAGAGGTATTTTTCAGGTACAAATATTTTTAAATAAAATTTACTATTGTCCATTATATTAAACAGTTGTGTGCCCTGAATAACTATTTCTCCTTTTTTAAAGTTTTCATTTAATATAACACCATTGATAGGAGCAGTTACAATAGATTTTTTTATATTTTCTTCTATCATTTCCAATGATTTATTCATCGAATCAATATTATATTGAGCCAACTTAATACTTTCATCATTACCTTTGTCCTCTGCCATCTTTAATTGTACCTCTAAACCTTTAATCTGAATTTCTAATTGGCTCTTTTGTAACTGAAGTATTGTGTCATCAAGTGTATAAACAATATCTCCAGTTTTTACTGTACTTCCCTCTGATCTGGTTATTCCTGTAACCCTTCCAGTACTTTCAGCTGAAACATTTGTGATATCTCCTTCTAAATTTCCAACAAAAACAACTTTACCACTTTTTTCTACGCCGCAGCCACCTAAAACTAATAAAATAAATAATATGAATAATAACATATACTTACGCATTATTTTCACTCTCCTTTTAGATTATGCTCTTTAATAATATAACTATATCCCCTTCCTTAACAATACCACTTTTTATTCTTGTAACCTATACAATATGTCAATATATTTTGATACAGCTATAACCTTTTTTATCTTCGAATTTGTGGGACATGCACCATGTTAAGGTCGCCTAAGTATTATGGATATAGAGGGTGATTATATGGCAAGAAAATATGATCCAAGAAAAATCATGTACAAAATTTGGAAAATATGCAGTAATCCGTTGAAGCTATCCATAACACATGAAAGTAATAATGGAAGATATGTGCTGGCTGATAATACAAGATTATATGCTAGAATACTTGACTTGAACGAAGAAACCATATATGCAGCAACCTATATATTAAATGTACTGAAGCTAGGAGGGCCATGGCATAAGTATACTGGAGGGCAGGAAAAAAAGATGGAGTTCTTTACAAAAGTAAAAACGATTTGGTATACAGATAAGGAAAGTAAGGAATTTCACATTGAGGAATATGAACAGAAACAAAAATAGGTCTCTTTATTTAGCATTAAAAAGCCTTAAATTTTAGAATGTTAACTCTAATAATTTAAGGCTTTTTTGGCATATTTTTTATTGGCTTGCTAAAATTTTTTTCAGTCAATTTCATTGTGAGGGTGAAAGTTGTTTGCGGGTATTTTACACAATCAACTTAGGGATGACAAAATCCCAAGTACCCTCAGGCGAAAACTTTTCGCCCCTACATTATGGGAGTATGAGTTTTCAACAATTTTAATTAAAGCTTTTGCTAATACATTCTTTAATTTCTTTCGATGTGCTAAATGTAAGCACCTCATCTGCAATTTCCTTTGCTTTTTTAAATTCCAAACCTCTAACAAGCTTCCTTACACTCAGGACTGATGCTGAACTCATGCTAAATTCATCAAGTCCTAGTCCAAGAAGTAGAGGTATTGCTAACTGGTCCCCTGCCATTTCTCCACACATTCCAACCATTATTCCCTCTTTATGTCCGTTATCTATTACCATTTTAATAAGTCTTATCACAGCAGGATTATATGGGTCATACATATAAGAAATTTTTTCATTCATTCTATCAACTGCAAGTGAATACTGTACCAAATCATTTGTTCCTATACTAAAGAAATCAACATGCTTTGCAAGAATGTCAGATATAACAGCAGCAGAGGGTATTTCTATCATTATACCTACCTGAACCTCCTCACTAAATGCTATTCCTTCATTTCTAAGCTCCTGTTTAACTTCTTCAATGACCTCTTTTGCAGAAAGTATTTCTTGAAGGCCAGAAATCATAGGAAACATTATTTTAAGCTTTCCATATATGGAAGCCCTGTATAGTGCCCTAAGCTGTATTTTAAATATATCCTTTCTATCGAGGCATATTCTTATAGCCCTGTATCCTAAAAAAGGATTCATTTCCTCTCCAATAGGAAGGTATGAAAGCTTCTTATCCCCTCCTATATCAAGGGTTCTTATTATTATAGGTTTGTCTTTCATTCCTTCAAGAACTTCCCTGTAGGACTGGAATTGTTCCTCCTCTGTAGGCATGATGTCCCTGTCCATATATAAAAATTCAGTTCTGAAAAGTCCTACACCTTCTGCTCCATTTTTAATTGCTCCTGAAACATCCTTAGGACTTCCTATGTTTGCAGCAAGCTCAACTAATTTTCCATCAAGTGTTATTGATTCTGCATCCTTATAGACAATAAGTTCATTTTTGTATTTAACTATTTCATCAATTTTCTTATCATATTCATCAACAATTCCCTTTTCAGGGTTTATAATTACAATTCCTTTGTCTCCATCTACTATTAAAAAATCACCATTTTTAATATTTGCAGTTCCATCTTGTGTTCCAACAACAGCTGGAATTTCAAGTGTTCGTGCCATTATTGCAGAGTGTGAGGTTCTTCCACCCACATCTGTAACAAAGCCTTGAACCATCTCTCTATCCATTTGTGCAGTGTCAGAAGGAGTTAGATCCTTAGCCACAATAACACACTTTTCATATATTTCACTAAGGCTTGTATCATTTACCCCAAGAAGTATGTTTGATATTCTTCCTCCAATATCCTTTACATCAGATGCTCTTTCCCTCATATATTCATTGTCCATCTGTTCAAAAATTCCTATAAACATATCAACTGTTGTTTTCAGTGCATATTCAGCATTCACCTTTTCATTTTCTATCTGCATTTTTACTGCACCTGTTAATTCAGGGTCATCAAGCATCATAATATGTGCATCAAAAATGGCTGCCTTATCCTTGCCTAATTTTTTTTCAGTTAAATTCTTTATTTTATTTACCTGTTCCTTTGCTACTTCAACAGCTTTTGAAAAACGTTCTTTTTCAGCTTCAATATTGTCTATTTTTTTACTATGAATTTCAATTACCTTTTTTTCCACAACCAGTGCTTTACCTATTGCTATTCCCGATGATGCAGCTACTCCCTTTATCATTTAATCACCTTCCATTGTATATTATTAAAATCTATGATATTTATTAAATTGAATATTATGAAATCAAGTTAGAATTATTAATATAATAACATATTAAACAACATCATCCTTCATTTCAATATTTTTATTATTATTTATCATTTATTTGAATTTGTTTAAGCCATTATTTAAAAAGAATGTGTTGCAATTAAAAACGAAACTATTATAGAACTATAGTGGTGATGCCGACATTGCATTAACTGTGCAAGCGATACCTGTATCAATAGCAAGTATTACTTATACCGTAAATGCCCAGCCGATGTAGGCATCGGCCACTACAAATATATTCAACTATTATTGTATTTCTAATTGTCCCTTCCCTATTAATCTGCTGCTTATCATAAATGCAATGCTTCCTAAAAATCTTAAAAAGCTTACTATAATTAATGCAATAAATATATTTGATTTATCCTTTATGGCAACCCCAATTAATGGGGAAATCGCTGCTGATAAATTCATTAGGGTATTATAAATAGCTATATAAACTGTTCTATTCTTATTTGGGGTAACCTCTAAAAGTAGATTAAAAAGTATTTGTACAGTCCCTGCTGTAGAAATCCCAATTATTATATTAAATAACACCAATATAATTAAATTTCTTGAAACAGCATACATTAATGGAGTTAATGACATACCTATTGTTGCAATAAATAATGCATAGGCGTTTCCCTTTTTTTTCGCAAATTTAGCCCAAGGTTTATATGCAGCTATGGAGGCTATACTGCTTGAAACTGCTATAATACTAAGCCAAAACTCATCTGCCTTTAAATTGCTTATTGTATAAATATTAAAAAGAGGCCATCCCATTTGCCAGCCAAAATAAAACACAAGTGA
>JBEQBT010000195.1:0-6598 GCA_041639705.1 Clostridiaceae bacterium
AGTATTAGCAGCCGGAATAAGGCTGTAAAAGAAAGTGATTTTCAACCTGTATTGAATCAGTCTGGTACTTCAAAATGTAGAGTTTGAGTACTGGCATATTGCACTGAATTTCTAGGAGTATTTGGAGCACAAAACACTGTAGATACTCCTGCAGCTGATGGTAGATTTATTTCAGTAACCCTTAAAGATGGAGATGTTGCAATGCCTACAGCTCAATTCCTACTTGACAACTTTGATGTAATTATTACTATGACAGATAATAAGCGTGGATTAACAATTCCTCAGAATATTGCTGATTCAGCAGAAAAGGCTGTTAAGGGATTTGCTCAAGGAGGAGGAGAGTTAGTGCTTAGTACATTTATTTTTTCAAATTCAATAGGCTTTGGAAATGAAATTTTCCTTCCAGAGCTAAGCCCTTTTGAAAAAGTTCAATGTGAGAACACAGCAGCAGGACAAATTAATATCAAAAGTGTACCTGGTGATCCTTTATGCAAATGTTTGCTGGAAGGTGTAACAGCACCAGTTTCATCTACATTTGCAAATGCTGTAACACTCTCTAAGGGTGCAATTCTTTGCGCATCCTATGAAAATGAACAACCACTTCTGGCAGTAAACCCAACCTTCAGTATAACTGGTCTGAATACCTTCCCAGCATTTCAAGCAGACAATGCACAGGCTTCCTATAGACGATTAGTATCAAATGCAGTTTACTGTGCATTCAAAAAAAGTATAAGAGGTCTAGATTTTTACCGATTTAGCATGAATTATTGTAACAGGCCAACAGTACCTGCACCACCATCTGGAAGGGGAGTTGAGCTTGATAAAATTGATACATTAACTGAAGAGTAAAAACTTAAGGTATTATGAGGGGGGAGAATACACATCTCCTCTCATAATCATTTGTAGGCAGCACAATCTTTTTTGCTTTTAGTTAAGGTTCTCATTATTCTTTTAAATAATACATAGTATATATCATAAACAAGGCAGGTGATAAAATGGAGAAAAATAAATTAAAGGATTGGACTATATTAAATTATGCAAACGGAAATAATGAGTATGAACCAGAAATGTTTAAGGCTATGAAGGATTCTGAAAGAATAGAGGATAATGAAAGGATTAATATTGTTATACAAATTGGAAGAATAGAAAGGGAAGCTGCAAGGATAATTAGACCTGTTGAAAAACTTGAGGATGATGAAGAAATGTGGACAGGGGTTAGAAGGTATATTCTAGGGCATGAAAAATCAGAATTACTTGAGGATATAGGCAAAATAAATATGGCAGATCCAAAAAGTTTATATGATTTTATTATTTGGGGAATTATAAACTATCCTGCAAAGCACTATGCATTAATAATTGGAGGACATGGTGCAGCATTTGTTGGAACACTTACTGACTACAGTCAGAAATCTCCATATATAATGGGAACACCTGAAATGTGCAGGGCGATTAATATGGTTTTAAAGGACACAGGGAGAAAAATTGATATATTAATACTGGATATTTGTTATATGAATCTAGCGGAGATTATGTATGAGTTTGGTAAGGAAAAACAAAATACTGTACAAAATGTTATAACCTATATAGAAACAGGACCAGTCTCAGGGTTACCCTGCGACAGGCTTATTAATATTATTATGGATAATCCTAATACTGAAGATATAAATCTAACAGTTAAGAATATTATAGAACATATAGGACTTAATTTGGTTGCATTTGAAATAAACGAAGCAAAGCTCAAAAATATTAAAAAAGCATCGAATGAATTAGCATATTCATATCTTACAAATCGTGGAGATGTAAAATATACTCCCTATGAATTATTGACACATATTGATAAATCGGATTTATGGTATGAGAATGTAATTAAGCTTCAAAATGAATTATCACAAATAATAATCCACCATAAAAGAGTCACCAATGGAAGAGGAAACCTAATAAATATAATATTTTTACAGTTAAAGGGGCTTTTAAATGTTTATTATAAGCTTGGCTTTGCAAAAACAAATTACTGGACTTATTTACTTGGCAATAAAGCTATAACAGAAAATCTGTCAATTAAAACAAAAGAAAACTTTAAGCCAATAATTATAAAACCCGAAGGACTTAGGTCACTAATTCAAGCTATGAACCCATATATTAATAATATATCCCTTGATGAAATTGTAGAAAAACTCACTCAAAACAGAGGGTGGTGAAAGTAAACCCTCAACGGAATTTTTAAGTAGTTCAACAAATAACAAAGAGGTGATAAAATCGAAAATCGCATTGATATGTACTGAAATGCTTCCTGTTCCACCTGTTGCAGGCGGTGCTGTTCAGCAATATATTGAGGGTGTTTCACCATACATTGCTAAAAGGCACGAGGTTACAGTTTATAGTATCAACTATCCTGTGCTTTCTGATACTGAATTTATAAATGAAGTAAAACATGTAAGAATTCATGCCAATAGCCTGCATAAATATTTGAAGGGTTTAAAAACATTAATAGATAAGGATTTCGATTTTATTTATATTTATAACAGACCAGAATGGATTATGGAATTAGAAGAAATATTCCCAAATTCAAAATTTGCATTAAGTATTCACAATGAAATGTTTGACCCTAGAAAGCTTCCGAGTGAAATTGCAGTTAAATGCATAGAAAAAGTGAAATTTATCAACACAGTAAGCAAATTTATAGCTAATAGCATAATAGGCCTCTATCCCCAGGCTAAGGAGAAGGTACATGTAGTATATTCTGCAGCAGATCCAGATAAGTATGTAACAGCATGGTCAAATCAAGGGATGTTGAATAGAAATGCTGTTAAAAGATATTATAATATTGAAAATTACAGGGTTGTGCTTTATGTTGGCAGACTAAATGAAAAAAAAGGTCCTCATATACTGATAAGAGGATTTGAGCTTTTAATGAAATATAGAAATGATGTTGCCCTTTTTGTAATTGGAAGCAGATGGTATGGTGAAAATGATATTGATAATTTTACTAAGGCCTTACATTCCATGGCAACAGGATTATCAAACCCTATAATATTTACAGGGTTTCTTACCCCCAAGGAAATTTGCACTATTTATAATGCTGCAGATATATTTGTTTGTCCCTCTCAGTGGAATGAACCTCTGGCAAGGGTTCATTACGAGGCAATGGCATCGGGTTTGCCTATCATTACAACGAACAGAGGTGGTAATGCAGAAGTAATATCAGGCTTTAGTAATGGAATAGTTATAGATGACTACACTAACCCTGAACAATTTGCATATCATATTAATTATATTTTAAACAGCCCACATATTGCCTATGAAATGGGAAGGTCAGGGAGGCAGCTTGTTGAGGAATATTTTAACTGGAAAAGAGTTTCAGAAGAAATCTTATCTGAATTAGATAAGATTTAAAGGTGCCAGCCACATGAGATTATGAGATTTGGTGAAATCTCATAATCTCATGTGGCTGGCACCTTGTGCTTCAGAATTTATCAGCTCCAGACATATTCATAATCAAATTGCTTATTTTATTAATTTTATCCCTATATTCATATTAACTCCATTAGGAATTATAATTGTTTTTTTAATATCCATTGAGGTTTCCTTTAGGAGGGTAGTTCTTATATGCTCTGATACAAATATAGTGCAGTCAACATTTTCCCAGTGTACCTGTGTAGGATAGAATGTAAATGCTTCGTAGCTGTGAAGCTTGCATATTATTTTTTTATCAGCAGCCCTGTGAGCACTTCCATAAATAACAAGCTCATCACACCATTCAAACCAGCAAATATCTGCCCATTCCATTCCCTCATCAATTTGTTTGTATACAGTAACAATTACTTTTTTAGTTTCATATTGGTTGGACAAGTCATTAACAATTTCATTTATAAATGTATCAAGACCCTGCTTTACAAAGAATGCAATTCGTATTTTCTACTGGGTTTTTATTGGGTTCAAAGTTTGTTCCACTTATATTTCCCCCTTAATTATTGTCAAGCTTTCCTGAGACCCTAGGGATCTAAGCTCAGGATCCATTGAGTTCTGTCTCTTATGAATTCTAAAATAGCTTAGGGCCTCAGGTATATAAACCCCATCCCCCCTGAATATGCATTAAGTTGCTGGGCACTTCACATTCTAAATCCCGCAATATGTATTGGTACATCAGGTGGGAGGTTACTTTCCTGATGTACCCTTGGCGGGGAGAATTAAAGAGGATTCTACAGCATTGGTTGTTAATTTAAGGAGTTATATAAATCTATTAATTTATCAATCTCATGTGACTTGAAGATATATATTTCATTAAAAAATTCCTTCACATCCTCATATATCTCTTCATCTGGTACAATACACATGGATACATACTTGGATATTCTCGAGAGCTTTTCCTTATCTTTAAATGCAGAATAGGAGTTAATTTTAGATCCAGTAGAGGAGGTGTTAAGCTCCTCACCCCAGAACTGAACAAGTACTTTTTTACCGAGCTCATTTAAAAGAGGGAGATCAGAGTAATCAAAGGTCAATGAACTACCATAATGAAAATGGAATATATCAAATCTAGGAATCAACCATGCTGCAGCATTAAGTGTTCTGGAAATAATTTCAGATCCAGTTTTATACTGATTCATATCTATTACATAATCGGCAGTATAACCAGTATATTTGGGGCAGTAACTAAGTGTTTTAGTATATATGCCTTCTTTAGAAAGCTCTGAGGCTAATTCCTTTATCCTATTATCAGCAAACATGGTCCCGTGAAGTACTTTAAGCTTACAGAAACCCATTGTATAGTATTTATCAGGTATCAATTGGCCTAGTTCTAGTTCACTTTTACCCTGGGATAGTATTTTAACTCTACAAAATATTTCAAGTGATTTAGTAAAGTCTTGAGTTAGGCTGTATAATCTGCATAAATTGCTTAAAAGCCTGGTATCATTAGGAAACCTCCTAAGCCCCTCATCTAATTCAAGCCTTGCATCTTCAAGTAAGCCCACCGACATTAATAACACAGCTTTGTATGAGAAAAGCTCAGAGTCATATAGCTCAACATTATTGAATTGTTTAAATACATTAAGTATATCCCTTGTGCTTTTTTTGTCTCCATTCTCAACAATCCTTTTCTTAAGTACATCTGCATAGGATTCAATATTACCACTATTATCCATTATAATTTTCATAGGCTTTAGGTTATCCTTCGAATCTTTATAGTCAGGAATTACATTCCTTTGAATTAGTTTAATAATACCTTCCATAGGTTTATATATTTCAATTGCTTCATTTAATATTGTTATTGTGCTAGCATAATCACCAATACCTAATTGTTTAAAGGCTTCTGTTATTTTAATTAAAAAAAGCTGTTCCCTTGCATCAAGTAAATGACTGCCTTTATTCATAATAAGGTATGAAGATAGCTTCATATATTTTCTTAATATATTTATTTGCTTTTCAATGGAGTAATCCTTATAGCGCTTAAGTTCAGATGAGTGATGAAGTATATATAATCCAAGCTTTTTATAAGGTAGTACTTCCGTTATAGTAGTTGTTTTTTCAATAGTAAAAGAGTTATATGCTGGCAGTAGCCTGTTAAACAATCCCCTTGCTTCATTTAAACTAAGCGAATCAATATCATAGTTTTCAATTACATAAAGTCCTTGATTTATGTCATGGTAATCTTTATAGTTTATTCTATTTTCTAATTCTTTTGTATAACCATCAAAGCAGTTTATTGTAGTTAATAGGGAGATGCATATTTGCTGTTCTCTTTTATCTGATTTTTGAATATAATCCTCTAAAAAATATCTGAATATAAGCTTAGTATCCTGACTGCAGCAATAGGTGTTATAGAATTTGATTAAATCAGAATATCTGCAGTTTTTCAAATAGGAATTGACTATTGCATGTAAACAATCTTTGTATACTCCGTTATTAAAACTATTCACAGTGTTAATAATTTCTTTGTAATTGCCCAGCATATGATTGCTCAGAATCAGTTTTTTTATTACTTGGTTTTTTAAACCTAGAGTGTAAAAGGAGTATCTTCCATCATTTGCAATATCAATGCTCATGAAGTTATCTATTAATGAAAGGTATTTATTTGCGTACTCAATGGCGACCTCGTAATCCCCTGACTCATAACAAATATGTGCCTTGTAGTATATAAAATCAATAAACTCAGGTTTAATTTTTAATGCTTCATCACAAATAGCAGATGCTTCATCAAATAAGTGATTAGCTATATATAATATTACTGCATTGTTATAGTGCATAAGGTAATTATCACCAAGTATATTTTCATCCCTTATACTTTTCATATATATTTGAGCCTGACTTAGTGCTTCAGTTATATCACCGTGCATTGCATAGCTTGTGCTAAGCTGAAATCTGTTATAAATATTTTGAGGATTTTTCTGAAGCTCTGACTTAAGCATATTGGCAGTCCTTTGAAATTTTTTATCCTTTATATCCTCAGTCATTATATAACCATAATGAGTAATGTAAACAGGAAGATGCTTTGTAGGTAATTTAAACACAGGCTGGTTATGAACCTTACCTGAATAATAGAACTCAGGGCTGTTCTTAAAAATTCGTGGTTGGGTGATTATTGAATATTCCTTTAGAA
>JBEQBT010000196.1:0-6568 GCA_041639705.1 Clostridiaceae bacterium
GCCGAAAATAACATGCCGATGTGGGCATCGGCCACTACAGTGCACGTTATTCTCAATGTAGTGGTGAACACTGTTCCCCACTACGACGCATTACCACACGATTATGCTCATATCATATTTTTTTATTTTTCAAATCATCATTATAACCATAGCTAATATATATAAAAGGCCAGCTGCAAATTACTTGCTTGCTGACCATATAATAAGCTATTTCTTTCTTCCAAACAATCTTAATAGAAATAAAAATAAATTAATAAAATCTAGATAGAGCTGAAGAGCTCCAATTATTGAGTATTTTGCTGCTCTTTCACCATCCATATTATATGCGTTGTAATGCATTGCCTTTATTTTCTGCATATCATAGGCTGTAAGTCCACTAAATATGATTACTCCAGCAAATGAAATCAAGTTGGCGATTGCAGGTATTCTTAAAAATATATTCAGAATACTTGCTGCAATCAGGCCAATAACAGATAAAATCAAGAAATGTCCCATTGCAGATAAATCTTTTTTAACTGTAATTCCTATGAAGCCTGCAAATATAAACATTATTGCAGCAATTAAAAACACATAATATATGCTTGATATTTCATAAATTAAAAATATTGTACTAAGTGTTAGCCCATTTAGTACTGCATAAACAAAGAAGCCTCCTCTTGCCTGTGCAAAGGACATCTTCTCAATTCTCCTTGAAAGATAAACAACTAAACCTATTTCCCCAAACATTAGGGCTAAAAAAACAAATGGTGAACCTAATATAAAACTCAAAAGCCATTGGCTTGAATATGTGAAATAGGCTGTAAGAAAGGTAATAAACAATCCTATTCCCATATTAGCCATTACTCTAGATATAAAATCTGCTCTGCTTCTTTCAAAAACTTTTTCCATAATATCCCTCCTAAAAATTTCAATCTATTCTCTTAAATAAACATCAACAATTTCTCCATAATAAATTACATGATAATCTCCATTAGAATATGACCTATCCTTAATCTCCTTTGTAAGCTGCTGCTCATCCAAGGGCTGCTTATATACTAATTTACATTCTAAATGGAGATCGCAGTCTTCTATAATTGGTGTATTAACCCTATTGCCTGGTTTTAATTTTAGGTTACACTCTTTTATCTTATCCATGTCCCTTCCTGATTTCGTTCCGCAAAAGGCTAGAGCATCCTTAAGCTGACCATTTAACGGAAGACTTAAGGTAAAGTCCTGTGATTTATCAATTAGATCAAATGTATGTCTTGAATATCTTACCATTACCATCAGGATTGGTTTATTCCACATGTATCCAATGGAACCCCAGCCAATAGTCATTGTATTTAATCTATCTCCCTCTTTAACTGTTAAAAAAGCTCCCCTTTGAAGCTGTTCAAGCATTTCCTTAGACAGTTCTGTATATTTTATACTTCTAAACATTTATAAGCCTCCCTGTAATTATCTTTATAACTATTATATCAGAATTTATGATTTATTCATTAGTATCTATTATCTTTAATATTAAACAATTATTAATTTTTTTAAAACATTATAATCATATAGTCATCTTCTAATTTATTACCACCGGGCGAACACTGTTCGCCCCTACAATTCGATTATCAACATTTTTTAAAAGGATCAAAATTTTAAAAAAAGCAGTGGATATTACTCCACTGCTTCAAATAGATTTCTTTTATATACTGCATAAAGCTCTCTTATTTCATCCATTCTAACAGTCATTTCCTGCTGAAGTGATGAAGCAAGTTCATACTCTTCATTGGCTAATGCTTCTCTTATATTTGTAAAAAGGCTTTTCCTATCCATACTATCCTTCATTAAATCAATCCTGATATTATTGATTTTATCCCACATTGTATCATCCAAATCTGTGGCTGTTTCATTATTATGGATCTTTGTACACTCTCTTACAATATCAATATTCATAGGAATTATTCTGCTTTGAAGTTCAGTTTCCCATTTGCTTATGTTTGCTGTTTTAAATGAGTTTATAATTTCATTTGTAAATACTTCTCCATTTAAAAGAACATCTTTTTTATCAATATATAGATTTAGACTTCTTATGTTTTCCCAGGCAGTTGCTGGAGGCATTCCAAATATTCTATTCCTATCTGCTGGAGAAAAATGCTCAAATACATCCATCTCACTTCTATATGACCTGTCTTTTTCTAAATAAAAACCAGGAGTACCAGCTTCCTTAGATATTTCAATTTCAAGCTCCCTTTCACTCTTTCCACTAGTTAATACTGCTTTTATTCCATCCAGCATGCCCTGATATAAGCAAGCCATTGCCAGGTAAGTATTAGTATGGGGATTGGGTGATCTAACTTCAAACCTTGTAGCATGGGGATTATACATATCCCTTATTAAACCTACAAGCACTGAACGATTTCTTGATGGATTATCTACAGTGTGTCCAAGTGAGCATACTATACATACAGGTGCTTCAAAGCCTGGTTTCAATCTATTAAATGCACTATTTGAAGGAGCTATAAAAGGATTAATAACCTCATAATTTTTTAATATTCCCATTAATGCACCATAGCCTATTGTGCTTAAGTAGTCACGGCTCATATCCTTTGGTGTAAAAAGGTTTTTTGTTTTCCCATTCTTAAGCATTGCCTGTGCACCAACATGTGTATGTTCTCCACTTCCAGCAACTCCTTCAATAGGCTTTGCAAGAAAGGTTACTTCAAGTTCATAATGTCCAAAAATATCCCTAACAATCTCCCTAACCAACAATTCATTATCTGCAGCCTGAAGTGCAGTGTTATACTTCCAATCTATTTCCAACTGCTCCATTACATGGTTTGATGAACCATTGCTTCCAATTTTGCTCCTTACTCCTCCAACTTCCTTATGTCCCATTTCTGGCTCCAGATTATACTTTCCCATATATGAAATTGTCTTTTCAAGTGCTGTTCTTACAGTACCCTGGGTTCTTTTCCAATACTGCTCCTTAAGCTGCTGTGAAGTTGATAGCTTTTCAATATCTGCCTTATCATCGGGAGTCTTAACCCAGAATTCAAGTTCAGTTGCAGCTGTTAAAACTATTGATTCAATTTCATCTGTGGAATTAAGTCCAATACTCTTTGCAGCTTTAGGATGTTTTGTTATTAATTCCTTTACAGTTGTTTTAAATTTTTCTACCGCTTTTTTTAGTATTGATCTCGAATCTACTGCCTTACCGTCATGAACCAAAAATGCAGGCATTCTCAACGTGCCAACTGGAAGTGATGTTTCCTCATCAATATTGTCCCAGTTATAATCAATAAACCAGTAAGTATCTCTGTCGGGAATAATATCTACTCTTGCATTATTTAATACTGCAATCTCATGAAGCACTACGCTTGAACCATCTGTTTGGGCACCATGTTTCAGAAAACCTTCAATATCCTCTAAAATTAGTTCAATTGGTATTTTCTCATCTGTAGCATTACCACCAAGATCTATACCCATTAAGGAAACAAACCTTATTTCATTATGCACAGTTAAAATATTTTTCAATGTTTCTGAATCATGCTTTTCTGGTGGAATATAGTAAATTAAGTCTTTCATTTAGCACCTCCGTATTTATTAAATCAATTGTATTTTATATTCTTTCATCCATATATCAATTTGAATAAGGTATGCTATTAATTGTGGCCCTGTCATAAGTTGACCAAACCAAGGTTTTTTAAAGGATTGCCCTCCCGTGTCCACAATTTCATTAACTTTTTCCCTATCAATAAGTTGAAGTATGGGTGATGAACTATCATTTAGTATTCCTCTCATCCATTTTTGCACAGCTTTAGTGTAGTCTGGATGGTGAGTTTTGGGATATGGACTCTTTTTTCTATCAATTATTTCCTCAGGTAGTATTCCCTTTAGAGCCCTTCTTAACAATCCCTTTTCCCTTCCATCGCAGAATTTTATTTCCTTTGGTATGTTAAATGCATATTCAACCAGCCTATAATCTGCGAAGGGTACTCTGACCTCTAGACTATTAGCCATACTCATTCTATCCTTTCTGTTTAACAAAGTAATCATAAACCATTTGATGTTAAGATAAAATAATTCTCGCATACGCTGCTCAAGCTTTGACTCACCCTGGAGCTTTGGAACTTCCATAATGGTTTCATCATATTTTGCTGCAACATACTCCTCAATTGGCAAATTTTTATATTCCGAGGATAGAATAGCTTTTCTTTCATTAATGGACTTTGACCAAGGAAATGTATTTGCATTAATATCCTCTTCACACATATACCATGGATATCCGCCAAATACTTCATCTGCACACTCTCCAGATAATGCAACAGTTGACTTCATCTTTACCTGTTTGCAGAATAAATATAAAGATGAATCAATATCTGCCATACCTGGTAGATCATTGGCAATAACTGCCTCCCTTAATGCAGTGGATAAATTATTTATATTTAACACAATATTATAATGATTGCTGCCAATAAAATCAACCATTTTTTTTATATAGTGAGAATCAGAATTGGGTTCGAAATCATTTGCTTTAAAATATTTATCATTTTCTTCGTAATCTATGGTAAATGTATTTAGCAAACCCTTATTCTCCCTTTTGAAAGCATTTGAAGCGATTGCTGAGATTGCGCTAGAATCAAGTCCTCCGGACAAAAATGCGCAAACTGGAACATCTGACACTAACTGTTTTTCTATTGTATCAATTAATAAACTCCTCAAATGCTCTGTAGTGGTACTAATATCCTCTAAATGGGGAGCACATTTAAGGCTCCAGTATTGTTTCATTTTCATACCAGATGAATCGTAGGTTATATAATTTCCTGGTTTTACTTCCATTATATCCTTATAGATTCCACTTCCCAAAGCTCTTGCAGGTCCAAGTGCAAATAACTCTGTAATTCCATTTCTGTCTACAATAGGTTGAATTTCTGGATGGGCAAGCAGTGCTTTTATTTCTGAAGCAAACATAAATGAATTCTCTTTAATCCTATAGAATAACGGTTTTACTCCAAGAGGGTCCCTTGCAATAAATAGTTTCTTGTTTTTTTCATCCCATATTCCAAATGCATAAATTCCATTAAAGTATTCAACACATTTTTCACCCCATTCAATATAAGAAGTAAGAAGTACTTCAGTATCACTGTAGGAATTAAAGCTATAGCCTATTTCAAGGAGCATTTTGCGTATTTCCTCTGTATTGTATAGTTCTCCATTATATACAATAGTATAAGGATTTTTTCCACATAACCTTGTCATGGGCTGTCCTCCACCGGTTGGGTCAACTACAACAAGCCGCTTATGTCCTAATAGGGCATTAGTAGAAGTATAAATTCCCGAATCATCCGGCCCTCTATGTGAAAGCTTATCTGCCATATCCTTTATGATTCTTTCCTTTTGTTTTATGTTTTCCTTATAACTTATCCAACCTACAATACCACACATGTTATCACTCCCAAGCATTTGTTTTTAATTTACACTTGATAATAATTTATGTTTGAGTAATAATTATGTGCATAAAAAAAAGGAATACTTCTTATATTCCTCATTTTAGTATTTCATTAATGATTTTATCAATTTCTAAGACTCCACCTTCTATAAGGTGGAGTTTCCACTTTTTGCTTCAGGTGGGGTAGAGTCCCCACCTGAAGCCTTGATGTTCAGCTTTAGCTGAACGAGTTCACTTGATAATTTATATCCCCTGCTATAAAGGTCACTGCAGAAGGTCCTTTGAAATCTTATTGTATCAGTTGGCTGGATAATAATATCTGGTTTAAATATAATTACATCACTCTCCTGATAATGATCATAAATATACTCTGGGGAAGTGTATTTATGATTTAAGCCTATTATAATAACTTTATCCACCCCTTCATTTATCAAAGGAGTTAATAAATTATTGTTTAGAATACCCCCATCAAGGTTATAGCCTTCATATATTCCATTTTCTAAATCTTCCTTAAAATTATTAAAGGTCCTTCCCGTGTCAAAGGAATTATCGGTTTTATCCTTTGAAATGTCATCCTCAGGTCTTGATGGAAGCAGTGAGCTGTACTTAACTGCATTTATGGCATCTTCTCTTGATAGGGATTTTAAATCCACAATAGCCTCTGATATTTTTTTGTCCTTAACACTTACATAATTAACATATGCAGCTTTAATTCTTTTCTCCTGTCCTGAAAGTTTGAATAGTTCATCAATGATTTGCGAATTATCTATAACCCATCCCGATTTTACATTCTCACTTTTTAAATCTATTTCATTCCAGAACTTTTCAAGTTCTTCATAGCATCCATTTATCATAAAATATGTGTTTATTGCACCAATAGAGGTCCCTGTTAATACGTCAGGTATAATGTTATTCTCATAGAGACCTTTTATTATTCCACCCTGAAAGGCTCCCTTTGCTCCACCACCAGTAAGACACAAACCAAGTTTCATAAACATCACCCCATTAAACAATAATTTATTATGATTTATATAAAATTATACTACTAAAAGGTTTTATATGAAAATATTTAAATAAAGATATAGGAAGAATGCGTAACAATTAAAGTGAAACATGATAGAGCAGTAGTGGTCGATGCCCACATCGACA
>JBEQBT010000197.1:0-6478 GCA_041639705.1 Clostridiaceae bacterium
CGATCTGAAAGCTTTTTTTCTACCTTCCTCTGCTTTAAATTCCTCACTTCTAGCTGTCTTAAGTATTGTTCCTCCCCTTTGTATTATATCTGATACAGAGGTTCGGCTCATTTCAGATATTTCGCCATTCATAAGACCATTATATCCTCTTTGTATACCCATTACTTTTATTCCCTTAGCAATTCCCATTCTTACTACTGCCCTTATTGCTGCATTCATTCCTGGTGCATCACCACCACTTGTTAATACTCCTATAGATTTCATATAAACCTCCCGTGTCCATAGGGACTGTATTTGTCCCACATTTATTAAACTTAATTTTAAAACTATAATTATAATGTTTTTTCAATTTTATATATTCCTTAAAATTATACATTGACAAGGGTTACTTAATAAGAAATTGAAGTTAAAACACTGCACGCATCATCAACCTCACTATTAGGTACTATTATTTCATAGAGCACCTGTCCATTTTTACTTTTCCCAATTTGCCTAATTTTAACTAGGACTCCTTGATCCTTGAGAGCCTTTTGAATTTTTTCAACTTCAATTTTGCTTTGTGCTACATGAACAACTGTCCACATTGTTGTCTGCCCCCTTGTATGTTCTCATGTTTATTTTATGAAATTATAGAGAAAAAATCAATATAAATTTATTTAATCATCTTTTCTAATTGTATTACTAATAATCAAAAATATATATAGAAACCTCCCCTATTAGAACTTACAGCAAGGGAGGTTAATAAACAAAGTTTTTATCAGTTTCTAAGACTCCACCTTCTATAAGGTGGAGTTTCCACTTTTTGTTTCAGGTGGGGTAGAGTCCCCACCTGAAGTCTCGATGTTCAGCTTTAGCTGAACGAGTTCACTATTAGAAAGTAATCATATTTTGAACACATTTACTTTTTCTACAAGTTTTGATGCTGACTCATTTAAATCTGAAGCAAAGCGTGACACCTCTTCTGCACTCGCAAGCATTTGTTCGGAGGATGCAGATATTTGCTGTGAAGATGCTGATACTGCTTCAGCAACAGCAGATACTGCTTCAACCTTAGTCAACATAATTCCCTTTGAACTATTTGCCTTTTCCACTGAATTATATGTATCCTTAATAAGAGGTGTAGTATTTGTAACAGCATCTATAATTTCACCAAAAGAGGTTATGGTATTTTCTACTGTACCAACCTGATTTTCAAACAATGAGTCCATAGCTATTGAGGTAGTTGTAACATCCTTCATCTCAGAGGTAATCACTTGGACAAGTCCTATTATCTCTTCTGAAGATTTTCTTGACTCTTCAGAAAGCTTTCTGACTTCATCAGCCACAACTGCAAATCCTCTTCCAGCATCCCCAGCTCTAGCAGCTTCAATAGCTGCATTTAAAGCAAGAAGGTCTGTTTCACGGGAAATACCATTTATAACATCAGTAATATTTCCTATTTTTGAAATTGTTGTTGCCAAGCCGTCAACTTTGCTATGAACAATGCTAAATGAATCTTTTATCTGAACTATTGAATTCATTAATAAATCCAGCTGATTTTTTCCATAGCCAGCCTTATTTTCTGTTTCAGAAGTGTTATTTGTTACTAATTCGAGCTTTTCATGTATTGTTTCCAATTCCTTTGAGAATTCAGAAACAACATTAACTACATCCATAAGCTCCTCTGCCTGGGATGATGCACCCCTTGCAACATCCTGAATTGCATTGGCAACTTCATTAGTAGAAGCAGACATTTCCTGGGATGTTGATGCCAAGGTAGTTGCCATTTCTCCAATATTCTTTGAACCTTCCACAACACCTAATATGGAGTTTCTTATTTTTTCAAGGGTAATATTAATTTTATTGGACATATGTGCAATTTCATCTTTTCCAATATTATTGAATACTACTGTAAAATCACCCTCTGCAACATGATCCATCTTATCTGCAACATGAGTTATCTGCTTTGATAATTTAGCACCTATAATCCTTGAGAGAATTATTGCAAGAACTAGTGCAGCTCCGCCAAGTATTAAAAATGTTTGAATAAGAGAATCCCGAACTTCATTCAACTTTGACATTGGGAATGCAGCTGTAAATATCCATCCGAGTCTAGTATCTGTTTTATAAACTGCCATCATATTTTGTTTATAAAAATATTCATTTTGACCTTTTTTAGCTTTAAGTATTTGCTTTCCACCCTCTGTTTTTGCAATATTTGTTGTAAATATTTCCTTATCATCAGGGTGCATAATGGTTGTTCCATCACCCTCCATTATAAACAGAAAGCCATCATTGACAAGTTTAATTTTTCCTATGTATTTTTCGGAAAGCAGTTTAATATCTATAACTTGTATAAGTACGCCTATTATTTTATCTTGTATTTTTATAGGAAATGAAATATTCAAAACAGGGGTACCAGAATATTGGCTTTTTTCAACTTTTGAAATATACTCAAGTCCTGATGAATTAGCCATTTTAAATGCGGTCATACTACTCATATTTTGGCCTGTCTTACTTTTTGCGTAATCTCCATCAGCCACAACCAATCCATTTTGGTCAAGCAATAATATATTCTCATATACTCCATAACCTGAAACCATGCTACTAAGCTTATTATTTATCGCCTTTCCCTCTTCAATAACATTTGCTCCTGTATTTTTTTTCTGTAAAAAATCAATTACCTGACGATCATATGAGGTCTGACTTCCTACATTTTCAGTCATCATAACTATATTCTGTATAGACTGCATAGCGAATTTTTGTTCATTCACAACTGTCTCCATTGCGTTTGATAAGCTTGTACTGGATATTTTTAAATATACAATACTCCCTGCAATAATTACTGGAATAAGTGCAAATGCAGTAAATAATAAAATGAACTTTCCCCTCAGCTTCATATATTCCGTGCACCCCTTCTATTAAGAATAGTCCTAATTTTCTAATTTCTATTGTATTATAACATAATTTTTCATCATTAAACAATTTTTTCTAAAATTCATTTAAATTTCATCAAAATATTTGGGGCTTCTGCAAAACTACAAAAGAATAGCTATTTGGCATAAAAATTTATGGCTGTCATCCTGAACGTAGTGAAGGAACTTTAAGATTCTTCACTATGTTCAGAATGACAGCCTCTTTTTTATAAAACCAAACTATTTTGCAACAGCCTCAAATATTAACTTAATTTAACATTATCCTCTCCAAGCTTTGCCTTCAATTCTTCAATTAAGTCAGGATTTAAGGTAACCCACATATTCCTAGATGCCATCAGCTTTTTCCGAGCTTGCTTTAAAACAACATATACAGGATTTGAGCCCTTATGCCTGCTGAAAATATCCTTTAGTCCCTCGATTTGTTTTTCCCATATATCGTCATCCAACCTAATATATAGTTTTCCCAATTCTATTGGGGATTTTTTTAAAGGTTCTATTTCTTCTGCAATGATTTTGGGCTGTTCATCTTCCTTTACACTTATCCTACCCTTTATCTTTACTATACTATCCTCTTGAATAAACCTTGTACATTTTTGATAAATTTTAGGGAATACAAGTATTTCTATACTTCCAAACAAATCCTCAACATTAAGAAATGCCATTATATCGTTTTTCCTTGTTGCTTTAATATTTATGTTTGATACTATCCCTCCGATTATAACCCTCTGGTCATCTTCAATAGCAAAGTGGTTTCCCCCACTTTCTTCATCTCCGACAGTTATGATGTCGGATATCTTTGTATTTGTCATTGTATCCAATTCATCCTTATACTCATCAAGAGGATGTCCACTAATATAAAGTCCCAGCATTTCTTTTTCCATTGCAAGAATATATTTTTTATCAAACTCTTTAATATCAGGGAAATCGTCCTTTTTACTAATTTGAGCATTACTTCCCATGGAGAAAAAGGAAACCTGTCCCTCTATATTTCTTTTTCTATCATTTATAACTGATTCCATGGTCTTTTCATATACATTAAGTAGTTGAGCCCTTTTAAATCCAAGTGAGTCAAATGCTCCTGCCTTAATCATGCTTTCAACTGCTCTTTTATTAACATCAGATAAGTTAACCTTCTGGCATAAATCCACAAAACCTGTAAAGGGGCCCTTTTCTTCCCTAGCAGAAATTATTGAATATATTGCACCCTTCCCAACGTTTTTAATGGCTGCCAGTCCAAACCTTATTTTGTTTTCTATTACTGTAAAGCTAACATGACTTTCATTTATATCAGGCGGCAGCACCTCTATATTCATCTTTTTACAAGCATTTATATAGAATGCCACTTTTCCATTACTGCCCATAACACTTGTTAGCATTGCTGCCATAAATTCCACAGGGTAGTATTTTTTAAGGTACGCTGTTTGATAAGCCACAACCGCATAAGCAGCTGCGTGGGATTTATTAAATGCATAGCTTGCAAAATTCATCATCATATCAAACAGTTGGTTTGCTACCTTTTCGCTTACTCCATTTTTAACTGCACCTGGAACTATTATGTTTCCATTATCATCAATCAGTCCATAAATGAAATTCTTTCTTTCCTGTTCCATTACGGAGTGTTTCTTCTTTGACATAGCTCTTCTAACAAGGTCTGCTCTTCCTAAAGAGTAGCCTCCGATGTCCCTTACTACTTGGATCACCTGTTCTTGATATACCATAACTCCATAAGTAACATCGAGAATCGGCTTTAATTTTTCATCAAGATACTCAACCTCATCAGGATGATTTTTCCCTTTTACGTAGGTAGGTATCTGATCCATTGGACCTGGTCTGTATAGGGAAACACCGGCTATAATATCCTCAAGGCTTGAAGGTTTTAATTCCTTCATGAAGTTGGTCATCCCAGTGGATTCAAGCTGGAATATTCCTTCTGTTTCTCCTCTGCTTATCATATCATAAACATCTTTATCCTCAATGTTTATATTGTCAATATCTAGTTTGATTCCCTTAGCCTTTTTAATTATTTCTATTGCATCCCTAATAACAGTCAATGTTCTTAGACCTAGGAAGTCCATCTTTAACAATCCTAGTTCCTCAAGTGTTGTCATTGAAAATTGAGTCACAATTGTATCCTCATTTTTAGCAAGCGGTACATATTCATCCAGGGGTGCAGCAGAAATAACTACTCCAGCTGCATGTGTAGATGAATGTCTAGGTAACCCTTCAAGTGACTTGGATATATCTATCAGATACTTAACCCTATCATTTTCCTCATACTCTTTCTTAAGCTCAGGGTTAAACTCTAATGCCTTGTCTATTGTAATATTCAACTGCATTGGTATCATCTTTGCAACTGCATCCACTTCTGCATATGGATAGTTTAATCCTCTTCCTACATCTCTTATAACTGCCCTGGCAGCCATCGTACCAAAGGTTACTATCTGGGATACTCTATCCTTTCCATACTTTTCAACCACATAATCAATTACTTCCTGTCTTCTTTCATAGCAAAAGTCGCTATCGATGTCCGGCATACTTATGCGCTCTGGATTGAGGAACCTCTCAAACAGCAAATTATACTTCAACGGATCTATTTTTGTTATGTTTAATGTGTATGCTACAATTGACCCTGCTGCGGATCCCCTTCCAGGTCCTGTCATTATGCCTTTATCAGTAGCAAATCTTATAAAGTCCCATACTATTAGGAAGTAATCTACATATCCCATCTGTTCAATTACAGATAATTCATAGTTTAATCTGTCCAGTACTTCCTGGCCTGGGTCTGGATATCTTATGTTTAAACCTTCAAAACATAACTTTCTAAGATATTCCTTTGAATCCATTCCCTCTGGTGTTTCAAACTTTGGAAGCTTTGTTTTACCAAACTCAAACTCCACATTACATTCTTCAGCAATTTTTAGTGTATTTTCGATTGCTGAGGGAACATAATTAAACAATTCCTCCATTTCTTCGGTGGATTTTAAGTAAAACTCATCTCCAGGAAATTTCATTCTGTCAGGGTCATCCATTGTCTTTCCAGTTTGAATACATAGAAGTATTTCATGGGCCCCAGCATCCTCTCTATTTATATAGTGCATGTCATTTGTCGCAATGAGAGGTATTCCAGTTTCCTCAGACATCTTTATTAGCTTTTTATTTACTTCTATCTGCTCTGGTATCCCATGATCTTGAAGTTCAAGATAAAAATTACCCTTGCCAAATATTTCATTGTATAGTAGTGCTTTTGTCTTTGCTGCGTCATAATTTCCATTTAGAAGAATACTCTGAATTTCTCCCCCCAGGCAGGCACTTGATGCAATCAGACCACCTGAATATTCTTTTAACAACTCATAGTCTGCCCTTGGCTTATAATAAAAGCCATCAATAAATGCCTTGGATACAATCTTCATAAGATTTTGATATCCATTATTGTTTTTAGCAAGCAATACTAAATGGTAATTTTCATTGTCAATTCCTGATTCTTTTTTATAAAGGCTTCTTGGTGCAACATATATTTCACAGCCTATTATTGGTTTAATGCCTTCCTCCATACAAGCCTTATA
>JBEQBT010000198.1:0-6456 GCA_041639705.1 Clostridiaceae bacterium
CAGAGAAAAAATCCTAAAAAATCTTGATGAAGAGGTTCCCCATGGAACAGCTGTTGAGATAATTTCAATGAAAGAAGAAAAAGGCTCAAAGCTTGTAAATATTAATGCCACCATATATTGTGAAAAAGACTCTCACAAAGCAATAATAATAGGTAAGGGAGGCCTTATGCTTAAAAAAATAGGTCAAAGTGCTAGAGAAGATATTGAGGCGCTTTTAGGAAGCAAAATATATTTAGAGTTGTGGGTAAAGGTTAAAAAAGATTGGAGAGATACTTCCTCTACTCTAAAGGATTTAGGTTATTTTTAGGCTAGCGTAGGGGCGAACAGTGTTCGCCCGTTGGTACTAACATTCAAGGTTACATTCTTGAATATAATGCCTAATAGAGGGCGCACAATGTTTCCCCTTACAGAATAAAGTATAGAACCTATTATAAAAATTTAAGAGGTGATGGTTTTGTCTTTAACAAAGGTTCAAGGAATAGTTTTAAAATCGATTAATTTAGGTGAAAGCGATAAAATCATCACTGTTTACACAGATACAATAGGTAAAATTGACATGGTTGTTCATGGAGCACGTAAACCCAAAAGTAAATTTTTGGCATCTACTCAACCCTTTTGTTATTGCGAATTTGTAGTTTTCAAGGGGAAAAATTTATTTACACTAAGTGAGAGTTCTATTATTGAATCTTTTCAGGAAATATTGCAAAATCTTGATAAGCTTGCTTATGGAAGTTATTTTTTAGAACTTGTAGATGTGTTATGTGAGAAGGAAAATAAAAACGTATCAATTTTAGCTCTATTATTAAAAACTTTGTATTTGTTAACTCATGATGAAATTAATATTAAATTACTACGTTTTGCATTTGACTTTAAAGCAATTTCTCTTTTTGGATATATGCCCCATGTTAATTATTGCATTAAGTGTAGAAGAAAGCTTCAAAATAATGGTTTTTTCAGTATTGCTGAGGGTGGAGTTGGGTGCAATGATTGCAAAAACCTGATAAAGAATTGTTACAGTCTTAATGAGGGCGCAATTGAATTTTTACAGAAAATAAAGCTTATAAAATTAGAGGATTTGAGAAATATTAAATATGAAGATAAGAATTTGATTCTTCTTCAAAATATTTTTTTAAATTATATTCAATATCATACAGGAAGAGACTTTAAAAGCCTAAGCTTAATTAGTAAAATTTAATAATAACAAGGAGATGTTTTAATGGAAGAAATAACATTAGAAAAAATTGACTTAATAAGAGAAAGAACAGGTTTAAGCTATTCAGCAGCAAAAGAGGTATTAGAAAAAAATAATGGCAATGTTGTTGATACTTTAATTTACATTGAACAAAACCAGAAATCCTTTACTCAAAATATTACGGATACTAGCAATGAACTAATAGACACTGTGAAGGATATAGTTAAAAAGGGAAATGTGAATAGAATAAAAATTAAAAAGGATAAAAAAACGCTTATTGACATACCAGTTACAGCAGGTGTGGCTGCAGGTGCATTAAGTCTATTCTATCCTTCATTACTTATTGTAGGAACTGTTACAGCCATTATCTCCAAAATTTCTATTGAAGTAGAAAGACCTAATGGTGATGTTGAGATAATTAATGATATCGTAAAAGAGAAGTATGAGGATGTAAAGCAAAAAACAGAGGATGCAGTTAACAATATAAAAAATGATTTAAATCAAAAAAAGGATACTACATCTGATAATTACGATGATACAAATAACTCTAACAAATAAGTCAGTCCCAACTGACTTATTTGTTAAATTACTATTTAATGTTGAAAAAAATCGTAAAATAGATTACAATATATTCTTGAGATATCTAAAACCTTATTAACAAAAATTTACTATATAAAAAATTATTAATATATCAAATTAATGCTTAAAAATGCAAATTTGATATGTTAATAAAATAAATGTTGTATTTAATTCTCTGCATTTATATAATAATATATAATATATGTAAAAATTGCCATGTGCAGAGAGGGTGATTATTATTAAACTTACAAAACGTCAAGAAGCATTAATTGAACTAGTGAGGAAGAATCAACCCATTACTAGTGAACATTTAGCAGATAGACTTAATGTCACAAGAGCTGCATTAAGACCTGATCTTGCTATTTTGACAATGACAGGAATATTAGAAGCTAAACCAAAGGTTGGCTATCTATATTCAAATAACGGTGGTAACAATATTTTATTTGATTACATAAAAGAAATCACTGTTGCTGATATTAAATCAAAGCCTGCTGTGATAAATGAGGATACAACAATATATGATGCTATTTTACAAATATTTATAAACGATGCAGGAACTATTTTCATTGTTAGTGGAGGATTCTTAGTTGGAGCTGTTTCGAGAAAAGATTTTCTAAAAACTGCTTTAGGAAATTCTGATATACATAAGGTGCCTGTAGGTATAATAATGACACGTATGCCTAACATTATAACTGTTAGTGATACAGATACTGCATATGAAGCTGCGAGAAAGATAATAGAGCATGAAGTTGACAGCCTTCCGGTTGTAGAAAAAATTCTTAGTGAAGATGGCAAGGAACACTTTGAAATAACAGGTAAGATATCTAAAACTAATATTACACGACTTTTTGTAAACTTAGGTGCTAGAAAATTATAGTATTAAATAGAGCAGGATTGGTTAATTTTTGTTAATATGGGACTGATTTTGTCCCTATGGGTAGTTTTTAAAAATAAATGAAATAAATTTCAGGGGGTATTACAAATGCATAATCAAAATAATAAGTATGTATACCTTTTCAGTGAAGGTAATGCAGGTATGAAAAACTTACTAGGAGGAAAGGGTGCAAATCTTGCAGAAATGACTAATATTGGTCTTCCAATTCCTCAGGGCTTTACTGTAACAACAGAAGCTTGCATAAGATATTATGATGATGGACAAAAAATTGACGATGGTATATTAGGTGAAATTTTTGATGCTTTATTAAAGATGGAAAAAATGACTGGTAAGAAATTAGGAGATCCTAAGAATCCATTACTTGTATCTGTAAGGTCAGGCGCTAGAGCTTCAATGCCTGGTATGATGGACACAATATTAAACCTTGGTTTAAATGATGAAACTGTTGCTGGTATTGCTAAATTAGCAAATAATGAAAGATTTGCTTATGACAGCTATAGAAGATTTATTGCTATGTTCAGTGATGTTGTTATGGAAATCGAAAAGAACAAATTTGAACATATACTCGATGAAGTGAAGAAGGAAAATGGTGCAAAATTTGATACTGACTTAACTGCTGATAACTTAAAGGAAGTTGTAAAAAGATTTAAAGCATTATACAAAAAAGAGAAGGGTGTAGATTTCCCAATTGATCCAAAAGAACAACTTTTAGAGTCTATAAAAGCAGTATTCCGTTCATGGAATAACCCTAGAGCTATTGTGTATAGAAGAATGAATGATATACCTTCAGCCTGGGGAACAGCAGTAAATGTACAGTCAATGGTATTTGGAAACATGGGAGAAACTTCAGGAACTGGCGTTGCATTTACTAGAAACCCAGCTACAGGTGAGAACAAAATATTTGGTGAATATCTTATGAATGCTCAGGGAGAGGATGTTGTTGCAGGAATAAGAACACCACAACCCATTGAAACTCTAAATGAAGTAATGCCAGAAGCTTATAATGAATTTATAAGAATTTCCAGCCTTCTTGAGAATCACTACAAGGATATGCAGGATATGGAGTTTACAATTGAACAGAGTAAACTATACTTCCTACAGACAAGAAATGGAAAGAGAACAGCTCCTGCAGCATTAAGGGTAGCTGTAGAAATGGTTGAGGAAGGACTTAATACTAAGGAAGAAGCTGTACTTAAGGTTGATCCAAAACAATTAGATCAATTACTTCACCCAATGTTTGATCCAGCAGAAATAAAAAATGCTAAGGAAGTAGCTAAGGGTCTACCAGCTTCTCCAGGCGCAGGTTGTGGTAAAGTTTACTTCACAGCTGAAGATGCTAAAGAGCACAGAGCACAGGGAGAAAAGGTAGTTCTAGTTAGAATGGAAACTTCACCTGAGGACATTGAAGGTATGGTAGCAGCTGAAGGAATTCTTACTGCAAGAGGTGGAATGACTTCACATGCAGCAGTTGTTGCAAGAGGAATGGGTAAATGCTGCGTAGCAGGCTGTGGTGAATTAAATATAAACGAGAAGGAACATTATCTTACAATTGGTAATTTAAAGATAAATGAAGGGGAATACATTTCAATTGATGGGACATCAGGAAAAATATATGCACAAATAATAAAAACAGTTGAACCAGAGATTTCAGGATACTTTGGAACCTTCATGGCATGGGCTGATGAAATAAGGGCTTTAAAAGTTAGAGCTAATGCTGATACTCCTAACGATGCTAAAACTGCAGTTAAGTTTGGAGCAGAGGGTATAGGACTATGCAGAACAGAGCACATGTTCTTCCAAGAGGATAGAATAGCAGCAGTAAGAGAAATGATAGTTGCAAAAAATGAGACAGAAAGAAGAAAAGCACTTGAAAAATTACTTCCAATTCAAAAGGGTGACTTTATTGGAATTTATGAAGCAATGGAAGAAAGACCAGTTACTATAAGATTGTTAGATCCACCACTACATGAATTTGTACCACAGGAAGATGAGGATATAAGAGATTTAGCTAAAACAATGGGATTAACATTTGAAGAGCTTAAGGCTACTGTAGAGAGTTTACATGAGTTTAATCCAATGATGGGTCATAGAGGCTGCAGACTTGCTGTTTCATATCCAGAAATTGCAGAAATGCAGACAAAAGCTATAATTGAAGCTGCGATCGAAGTAAAGAAAACAAAGGGCTTTAATATAGTACCTGAAATAATGATTCCACTAGTTGGAGAAATAAAAGAGCTTAAGTATGTTAAGGACATAATTGTTAAGACAGCAGATGAAGTAATTGCTAATAAAAATGTAGAGCTTAAATATATGGTTGGAACAATGATTGAAATCCCAAGAGCTGCATTAACTGCAGATGAAATTGCTAAGGAAGCAGAGTTCTTCTCATTTGGAACGAATGACCTTACACAAATGACATTTGGATTCTCAAGGGATGATGCAGGTAAGTTCTTAAAGGATTATTATGATAAAAAAATATTTGAATCCGATCCATTTGCAAGATTAGACCAAACTGGAGTTGGTAAGCTAGTTAAAATGGCTTCTGATCTTGGACGCAGCACAAGACCAAACATTAAGCTTGGAATCTGTGGAGAACATGGTGGAGATCCTTCTTCAATTGAATTCTGTCACAATACAGGATTAAATTATGTTTCATGTTCACCATTTAGAGTACCAATCGCAAGACTTGCTGCAGCACAATCACAAATTAAAAACCCTAGATAGAACAATATTAAGGAGTAGCTAAGCTACTCCTTAAATTTTTCATCAATATAATTTTTTACTTCATTACAAAACTTATCATGCTCCTCTTCCTGTTTACTAATCTTTTTTATAATTGAAATAAATGCTTCCTTATTACATTGATGTCTATTTTTATAATAATCTCTTGATACCTTCCAAAACTTATGGGGAAACATGAGCAGTGAATAGATAATTAGGTGTTCATTATAACTTAAAGTACGTATTTTTTCATAGACCTCTATTGCAGTTTTATATATTTCAAAATCCCATGAGGTATTTTCTCTTTTCAAAATTCTTCTTAAAAAACCATAAATATCATGTACCGGCATTTCTATTGCAGTTTTATCAAAATCAATAATACATAATTTATTATCAGGGGTAAAAATAAGATTTTTATTAACATAATCCAGATGACAAATAGCCATTTCACTTACCTCATCACCAAGAGGAGCACTAAAATCAATTTGAGATAGTATATAAATACTTTCCTGGGCTTTTTCAATATTATAATCAAAATGTTCAAGATAAATCTTTGAGAACTTATCTCCAATTGTAAAGGCATTATTTGAAAGCTCTAACATTTGAATAAAATGTTTATTAAAACTTTTAAAGTAATCATTATCAGCTTGCTTTATACAGCTTCCTGTTATTGGTTTAAAATTTATTGATGAAGCGTGAATCATTGCTAGATTTTCTGAAGCCATTTTAATATCATTAATATCATCATAATTACATTTCCTACCATCTACCCACTCGGTTAAAATAAATAAGTCACCCTTATATTCAACATATTTTATTCCTCTTGTTGTTGATATTAATCTTGGACAAAAGATTCCTTTTGTATTTAACCACTCTATAACTGAATATATAAAAAGTAGTGAGGGTTTGTCATAATAAACCTTTTTTAAACAGAGCAATCCTTTGCTTGTGCTTACTTTATATACAGCCCTCTGTTTTATAGTATCTTTAAATTTTATATTTTCAATATCATATACATCCATACTATATTTAGATAATACATTTTCCTTTATTTCATGAAGAGGCATAA
>JBEQBT010000199.1:0-6409 GCA_041639705.1 Clostridiaceae bacterium
AGTGAAGGATCTTAAAGGCATCTTGGAGAAAGATCCTTCACTACGTTCAGGATGACAAACATATATTATGATTTTTTAGTAATTTTGAGACAGCCCATTTTAATATTTAATGCATTATAAATTACTGCTTAGCTGATATTCTGGGTTTATCCCATCCTTAAATATTTCAAGTGGTATTTTAAATTCTCTAATTCCTGAAACATAGGGTGCTATTGAATATAGGGGGTAGTATACTAAAATATTACCATCCTCGATATAAAAGGGGAACGCTTCATTTGATTCCTCTACAGTTTTAATGGCATCTTCAAAATAAATCTCAGGCTGAAGCTTTATTTGTTTGATAACCTCCTGTTTTATTATATCCTTATAATTCACCCCTTCTTTGAACATATCTTTAAATGCTATATCCTTTCCGGTTACAAGATTAATGCTTCGTGAAACAATGTTAGTCATTCCATGGGCTCCACCTGTGTAGCTATAATAGGTAACAGGTATGCTTAATATATTATCCTTGTTATTAGTGACCTTGTACTCAATATAAGCTTGGTAGATGTTAAAAGGATAATTTTGCTTTTTAGCATATTCAAACCCTTCCATAGCCTCCTTTTCAATTATATTCTTAAAGTCAAGTGCATCCTTTTTAAAGCTCAAATTCATCATATTTTGAATGCTCTTATCACTTAAACCTTCAATAACAGGAATCTTTATATCCACCTCTATATATTGATTATTGTTTTTAATTGCTTTAGTCGAAATGCTAATTTTATCCTTGACCCTTATATCAACAAGCTGTGCCTTGGCAGCAAAAACTCCTGAAATCATAAACACCACAAGGAATACTATTAAAATATATCCATAAAATAGTTTTCGATTTTTCATTCTACTCCTCCTTGATCTTTTGTATTTATATATACTATATCCAATTATTCAATAAAAATATTTAATATAAAATTCCAATAAGGTTACAAATGGGTTACAAGTGGTCCAGCAACAGCATTGTATGTTTAGATTTTCTTATATGAAAAAGTTTAAGAAAAAATTTACAAGAAAATTCTCAAAGATAGATATAAATAGTATTATTTCTGTATTGTATACAAGAGACCAGATGATATAATTTAGTAATAAGAAAATTAAATTACTAAGGAGAAGATACATTGAGAGAAGATATGTTATTGCAGATATTTAATGAAGAAACAAGTGGTAAGAACTACGATAAAGGACAGAGAGTTCTTAATAATGATTTGGTTTCTTCATTGGATATTACTAGCATGGATGATGTAATTCATATAGATGGTAATGTGATTTCAGAAAATCTTTTTAATGAATATCATACAAAAATAAAAATAGAAATAGGAAAAGTTGGCATCCTGTCTACCTACTGCAGCTGTTTAGATTATGAGCAAAATGGAATTAAGAAGAAGAATTATTCTTGTAAGCATTTGGTGGCAACCTTTTACAAGGCTGTTGAGGAGCTAGCTGACCATCCTCTTTTAAATTCACAAGGCATTGAGGAGAATAATGTATTTAAGGATAACAGTAATATGCTATCCATCCTTTTAGGTGATGGAAGGGATATGGATGAAATAAAAATTGAGGTTTACCTAAATAAAGATAAATGGAGCCATAACCTCTATGCTGAATTTAAAATTGGGCTTAAAACAATTGGTTTAAGTAATCTATATGTTTTAAAGGACATTAATAGTTTTTTATTAGCCTACTATAATAATATTCCTATAGAATATAGTAGAAATTTTACCTTCCACATGAAAAATCAAAGGTTAAATACAAAGGATAGAAGGCTTGTTGATTTTATTGAGATCCTAAGGGAGATGGAAGGAAGAAACAGGCTATTAAACAAAAAGGAAGAGAAGCTCATAGATGGGAAATATATAAATATCCCTAAATATTTAGTTAGGGAGTTTATTGAGGTTATTGCAAAACATAAGGTTTATTTAAATGAAGGTTTTTTTTCAAGGACAGTGGAAACAGAGATTCTAATGGAGGAACCTGGGGTTGATTTTGATTTAAAGTATATCAAGGATAATTATGTTCTTAAATCACCCCTTGGAATGCCTATGCCTTTAAGTTCAAAGAATGATGTATTTCTGTTTGGTACAACCATTTATCTTCCTGATTATGAATTTTGCTATAGGATAAGCCCCTACCTGCAGGTATTTAACCAGGCTAAGGTTATAACAATTCCTGGTTCAGAGGAAGAAACTCTGTTAAGAAGACTAATTCCAGAGCTTCATCTTTTGACTTCTAATGTTACCCTATCAAAGTCTATAAAGGACAAAATAGTAAGGTCGGATGTAGTGTTTAATTTTTATTTTGACAGAAACAAGAAGGATGTCATTTTAGTTGTGAAGGTGAAATATGGAGCCTATGAATTTAATATGTTTGAGGATATTAAAGAAAAAATCATTTATAGAGATTCAAAAAAGGAACAGCAGGTGATTTCAACCTTAAGGAACTTAGGCTTTGAAGAGGTGGAGGGTAAATTTTATCTCATAAAGGAAGATGACTATATTTTTAGATTTTTTAAAAGTGAAATTGCTAAGCTTCAGCAAATAGGAGAGGTATATTACTCTGATAACTTTAAGGGCATAAAGCATATTGGTAGTAAGGGTATTATTGGGGACATTAAGTCCGGCAAATATAATTATTTTGAAATGGACTTTAAAATAGGCGACATACCAGCAGCGGAAACTGCCCATATATTAAGAGCCTTTAGGGATAATCTTAAATATTATAAATTAAAAAGTGGAACATTCCTTGATTTGGAGGAATTGGAGTTAAAGCAGTTTTTGAAGCTTTTAGAAGCTATTTCCCCAGATGAAATTGAGGATAATCACATTAAAATATCCAAAGGTAAGGGAATTTTTGTTGATAGTTATTTAGAGGAAAATGATATTAGATATTTAAATCGCAGGGAAGAATTAGGAGAAATAGGAGATAAGCTAAAGAATATCAAAGAGTTAAAGTTAGAGAAGCCGGTCGGGTTAAATGGGAGCCTAAGAGAGTATCAGAAGGTTGGATATAATTGGTTTAAGACATTGGATTACCTTGGCCTGGGGGGAATATTAGGGGATGAAATGGGCCTTGGGAAAACCATTCAAGCCATTTGTTTTTTGGCATCCAATAGGGGAAGCAAATCTCTAATTGTTGCACCTACATCATTAATATACAATTGGATGAGTGAATTTCAAAAATTTGCTCCTGGTGTAGCTGTAGCTGTTGTTAATGGATTAAAAGAAGATAGAGAAATGATAATTAGTAGTATTGAAAATTATGATGTAATTATAACAACCTATAATCTTCTCAAAAGGGATTTGGAGAGCTATAGGCCTATAAAATTTGATTACTGTATATTGGATGAAGCTCAATATATAAAGAATCCAAACTCTCAAAATGCATTATCAGTTAAGGAAATAAATGCAAGGACAAGATTTGCTTTAACTGGTACACCTATTGAAAATTCACTTATGGAGCTGTGGTCAATATTTGATTTCATAATGCCTGGATATTTGTTTGATGAAAAAAGGTTCAGTGTAAGATACCATAAGAGACTTAATGAAGGCCCTGAGGTTATAGAGGAACTTAACAAACTAATAAAACCTTTCGTTCTTAGAAGAATGAAAAGGGATGTAATTTTGGAGCTTCCTGATAAAATAGAGAAAAAATTAATGGTTGAATTAGAAGATGAACAAAAAAAGGTATATGGAACCTATGCAAAGCATGTAGTGAATATTATTGAAAATAAGATAAAAGATGACGAATTTAAAAAAAGCAAAATTGAAATGCTTTCATATATAACAAAGCTAAGGCAGCTTTGCTTAGATCCATCCTTATTAATGAATGAGTATACCGGGGGAAGTGGGAAAATAGAAGCCCTGGTTGAACTTCTTCAAAGAGGTATTGAAGAGGAGCACAGGATATTGGTTTTCTCCCAATTCACTTCAGTTCTTAAAAACATAGGAAAAAGAATTAGTAGAGAGGGAATATCCTATAGCTATCTGGATGGTTCCATACCTTCAGAAAAGAGAATGAAACTTGTAAATGAATTTAATGAAGGAGAAAGTTCGGTGTTTTTAATAAGCTTAAAGGCAGGTGGAACGGGATTAAATCTAACATCAGCAGATATAGTGATTCACTTTGATCCATGGTGGAATCCAGCTGTGGAGGAGCAGGCCACAGATAGGGCTCACAGAATAGGACAAATGAATGTAGTTGAAGTTATAAAAATAATAGCCAAGGGGACTATTGAGGAAAAGGTAATTTCACTTCAGGAGGAGAAAAAGAAGCTTATATCACAGCTAATGGGAGATGAATTAGCAGGTGGTGAGAGCATAACAGACTTTACAGAAGAGGAGTTAATGGGATTGTTTGAAAGCTTTTAGGAAGAGGTGGCACTTCACATCAGAATCTTATATCTGAGTGGTTGCCACCTCTTCGCTAAATGAAAGCATTACTTGTCACTGTTATGGAAATCTAACGCTACCACTTGTCATCCTGAGCGTAGTGAAGGATCTTAATGCGCACCTGGGTAAAGATCCTTCACTACGTTCAGGATGACATTGAAGGGCTTTTCGTAGTGGTCCATGTTCCCACATCGACAGGGCATTGTGGTTTACGGTAATTCTCGCATCAATTGAAAATTCACCTGTGCCGCAAATGTTCCATGCAGATGTGGGCATCAGCAACTACAATTTTATCAGTTTCCAACAAATACTACCTTCAAAAAATTCTTTTTACCTCTTTTTAAAATAATATAGCCATCTTCCAGGTTTTTTGATGTAACAATATAGTCAATATTCTCTATTTTTTCGTTATTAATTGAAATACCCCCCTGACTAACCATTCGTTTTGCTTCGGATTTGGAAGGGATAAAATTAGTCGTGGTTAACAGGTCAAGTATTTTTATCCCATTTTTAAGTAGTGAACCATCCATTTCAAAGCATTGCATATCATCTGTATTTGAATTACTGCCAAATAGAGAATTTACCACATTTAGTATCTTATCTGCTTCCTCTACACCATGTACAAGCTTTGTGATCTCATATGCCATTAGTTTTTTAGCACCTATAATGTCCTCGCTGCACAATGTAAATATTTTTTCAATTGGCACCCTAGTAAATAATCTCAAAAGGGTTTCAGTATCCTCATCCTTTACATTGTAAAAGTATTGATAGAAATCAAATACTGTTGTTTTTTCCCTTGCTACCCATAGAGTTCCACTTTCAGTTTTGCCCATTTTTTTACCTTCCTTAGTCATCAACAAGGGGCAGGTTAATCCAAATATTTCATCAACAACATCATCATTCACATGGTTTAGTTTTCTTAGAAGGTTGATTCCACCGACAATATTTCCCCACTGATCACTGCCGCCGATCTGTAATTTACAGCCATGATTTTTATTTAAAAATACAAAATCGTAGGACTGCATAAGCATATAACTCATTTCAAGGAAGGTTAAACCACCCTCTTCAAGTCTTTTTGCATAGGTTTCAGCAGCCAGCATTTTATTAATATTAAAGTGCATTCCTATATCCCTCATAAAATCTACAAAATTGTATGAATTTAACCAGTCTGCATTATTTAGAATTAATGCAGGATTTTCTCCATCGGTTTTTATAAATCTTCTAGCAAGGGTTTTAACCTCTTCAATATTATGCTGAACCTCCGACTTTGTGAGCATCTTTCTCATGTCACTTTTTCCACTTGGGTCACCAACAAGAGCAGTTCCGCCACCTATTACAAGTATTCCCCTGTGACCTGCATCCTGTAAATATCTGAACATCATTAGTGCAAAAAAGTGTCCTATATGCAAGCTATCAGCTGTAGGATCTATTCCTAAATAAAAAGTAACAGGTTCACCATTTAAAGCTTCCTTTATTTTTTCTTCATGTGTAGCCTGATAAACATAGCCTCTCTCCTTTAAAACATCAAAAAGATTACTAAGCATTTTATTACCACCTTCCTTATAAAAAATAAAAAAATTCCCATCCTTATAGAAGGACGGGAATTAAATCGCGTGTTACCACCTTAATTTATTGTTATCTCACAATAACAATCTCATGAAGTGCAAAGACAAACAAATGTTTATCCTTAGACTCAGGCATTGTAACCTATGCCACTGGATCGCTGCTACTGGGTGTTATCTTTTGGAGCGCAGCTCAGAGAGGTATTCAAATTAGCCAGTTTTGCTCCTCTCACCACCCGGAAACTCTCTGTAAAACATCACTAATCCTACTATTTCTCATCAATGCTTTTGAATATATATTTAAATGTTACCACCTTTACTTCAAATAATCAAGGGGGTTTAAGATTTTTTGAATATCTGTATAATTTTGATATAATCAAAAGAAAGAATAAAAATAGAGGTGATAAAGTGCCAAAAGAAATTGAA
>JBEQBT010000200.1:0-6344 GCA_041639705.1 Clostridiaceae bacterium
GTTCTGTTTCAGATTTGGAGAGGGGGCGGCAACCCATAACCTCTCCTTTTCTATTTTACAAAAAAACAAAGGATAAAGGAATATGGAATTTAAATTCTATATTCCTTTATCCTTTGTTTTTAAAACCAGATATTTTAAAATGAAAAAAACTTGATTATTTGGGGGAGAGTAAATCGAAAATCTACAAATAATTATAGAGGTCTGTTCATAGAGTTCTGATACGAGTTTAAAGAACATATTTGCTTCATCACGGGTTATTGGAAGGTATCCAACCTCGTCGATTATGACGAGTTCTGAGGAATGAATTTTATTTACTTTACTCTTGCTTTTCCTTGATATATCAGTGGTCTTCAGGGCATACATTAAATGATCCATCGTAGTATAAGTAACTCTATAGCCCATCTCAACAGCTTTGTATCCAAGGGCAACTGAAATATGAGTTTTTCCAACACCCGGAGGTCCCAAAAAAATTAAATTAAAGATGCCATCTATCCAATCCATATCAAGAAGCCTACTGATTTTTTTCTTAGGAATTGACTTTTGAAAATCAAAGTCAAAATCATCAAAAGTCTTTAGAAACGGGAAGCCTGCATTTTTTAAACGTATCTCCTGCGACCTTTTCTCTCTAATCTTTATTTCTCCTTCAAGCACTGCTTCCAAAAGCTCTTGGTAAGAACTATCCTTAAGTTCTGCATCCTTTATTAATGCCTCTACACACTCGCATAGGTTGTAGAGCTTAAGTGTTCGTCCGTATTCTTTTAAAACCTCTATTTTACTCACCTTTTATCCTCCCATCGCCTGTTTGTATTCATTGGTGTCTCTTATCTGAGTCTTAATGTTTTTATACTTTTCAGGGATAGGATTGTTTTGGGGATGTTTAACATTTTCACAAGTCTTTTGTTTATCATTCATAAATAGTATTGTGTCATTAAAAAGAGTAGCACTGAATAAATTTCTTTTAATACAGTAATCCAGAGAGTCTTTTATTATTTCTGGTGAAGCAGCCACAACAAATTTCTTAATAACACTTAGCTGATCCCTCATATATCTAGGTTTTAGTTCCTTTATAATATTTAGAAACTGTATTGCCTCATCACCTCCACCAAGCAGAATTAGAACCTCATTATACATATCTTCGAGCTTTATATTTCTTTCTCTCTCTGGATGAGTTATCTTTATTAGCTTACCTTTCTCTTTACTTAATTTATGTTTTGTAATCAATCCCTTTGTTTCAATATCAGTGATTATTACTAAATCACTGTCTATTTCAAGTTGGACCCTTTTCCCTGGTGAGTATGTCCCTTTAGGAACGCCATACCTGTTTTGTCGGTATAAAACGGTATTGTCTTTCCTTACAACATAGGTTAAACTTGTATTAGATGTTAATTCATTAACCAAATTAGGTATTGGAAGAAGGTGTTCCTTTTCTACAGTAAACACTTCTTTTGGTATCTTTTTTGTTGTTCCGTGTATTTTCCCATTGCCCGTCCTTTCAAGCCATGCTTGGCAATCTTCATTAAATGTAGCAATGTCAGAGAATATTCTATGCTCAGCAAAGTTATATTTAACAAATTTAACTACCGCCTCAATTCGCCCTTTACTAGCTGGATCAAATCCTCTACATAGATATACTTTGAATTTCATTATGTCCATATACTTTTGAAATTCCTCGGTAAATATGATATCTCCATAGTTTTCATTCACAGCTAGAAGCCTATCTTGGTCATACACAATTTCAATGGGCATACCTCTCAAATATTTAAAAGCCATATCATGAGCTTGTATAAAATCGATGGTCGTAAAAGGCCTGTCCATCCATACTACAAATTTATACCTGGAGTGGGAAAGCACCATCGAGAAGCAGTAGAGTTTAATTCTATTTCCCTTATCTGTCTTAAGCCATATTTGTCCAAAATCTACCTGTGCTTGGTACCCCATTGGGAGATCATCAACTGCTTCATGTTGCCGCATATGCTTTATCTTAGGTATATCATTCTTCGTCCTTATGCTGCTTAAGAAGTTTCTAGCACTCCTATCAGTACAATCAATGCTTCCATACTTTTCTTCCAACCAGTCAAATATTTGTGAAGTACTCATATCTGGATAATCTCTTAACCACAATACTATTTCGTCCTCGTATTGGTCTAGCTTTTTAACCCTGCTTTTTCTCTTTTCCAGTAATTTAGCGTATTCATCAAGTGTCATATTCCAATACTTTGATACAGTTTCAAAATCAATCGATAAATGTCTTGATATCTGAGATTTATTAAATCCTTTTTCCTTCATTTTATTAATCTCCCCAAACAATTTCCATCCCTTCAATCTTGCCAATTTTCATCACCCCTTCAATACCATTGTACAGAAAAGGTGGATATTCTTGTAGCTATTTGGAAATTATTCAGGATTTTTATTTTCCGAAATCTCATGGTTTTAGTTTACCACTTACAGTAATTCTATTATTAGTTTATGTGCTAGTTTAAGAAAATGCTGATAATTGCCAAATGTCATTTGTAACTCTTCAGCGGTTATATTACTGCCACTAAGATGACCTGTTTCACGACACAACCTAACATAGTACTTGAGGCTAGTCGGTTATTTCTTATCGCACACTCATTTTTCTATATGATCCAATTGCATGAGAGTTACTTCTTTAATAAAGCCCTGATATATAGTGTTTTCAACAATTTCGATTGTAGTCACTTTTGAAACTAAGATGCTTGTAACAACATCCGAATACAATTGATTAAAGAAAAGTTAAAATAACCGCCAACTTCAGAGATAAAACTTTGTTGTTGGTCTTTTTTATTTGGATTCTATCTGTTTCCATCCTAGAGATTGACATAGTTAATCAGATGAACTATAATATAGTTAAGCGAATTAACTAGTTGGAGATGAATAGATTGAATAAACTTATAAGAAGTGCGGAAGTGATATCTCTCTTTTGCCGTATAAATATTAATACAAGAAGGGATCTGCCTGTACGCTCCAGTGAAATGGGGATGCTGATTTATCTGGTAAAAAGCGAATCAGCGCCCACACCTATAAAGATAGCAGAATTTTTTAAGGTAACAAAACCGATGGTAACATCCATGATAAATTCCCTCGGTAAAAAAGGATATATTATAAAGATGCCTTCAAATACTGATAAGAGAAGTTTCGCATTAAAGCCTACAGAAAAAGCAGTTCAATTGGTAGAGCAAACGTATGCCGAATATTATAAAAATTTGAATATGCTCATAGATGGAATGGGTTTGGAGAACTACGAAGCACTTGTAAAACTTTTAGAAATGGCAAATTCTATTTTATTGGAGGGTAAGAAAAATGGGTAAAATAATGGTCACAGGAGCATTGGGCAATGTGGGAGGGTATGTAGCAAAATATGCGATTGAGAATGGTCAAAAGGTAAAAGTGGCTGATATCAATTTGGATGGGCTTGATAAAAAATATGGATACGGCGCAGAAAGCGTGTTATTTGATTTCACCGACATCAGCACATTTCAAAAGGCTCTTGATGAGGTGGACAGAGTATTTATTATGCGGCCGCCTCACCTCGGAAAGCCGGAGGATTTAAAACCCTTTATTGAAGCATTGAAACAAAAGGGAAGTATAAAACTTGTGAGCTTTCTATCATTAATAGGTATTGAAAACAACCCTGTCCCTCCCCATTACAAAATAGAGAAATATATAGAAAAGGCCGGCTTGTCTTACTGCCATATCCGTCCGAGCTTTTTCATGCAGAATATCAGCGGTATTCACGCTTTTGAAATCAAGCATTTTGACAGGATTGTTGTGCCGGTTAAAAAGGCTCTCACAAGCTTTATTGATGCAGAGGATATAGGGGGAATTATTGCCAAAGTACTAACTGATGCAGACAAACATCAAAACACCGCTTATTCAATAACCGGACCAGAAGCTATTGATTACTGGGAAGCTGCAAAAATTCTATCAGAGGAACTCGGAAGGAAAATCATATATGCAAACCCTAAGCCTTCATATGCAAAGAAATACTGGATTGAAATACGGGGACTTGATAAGACATACTCCACGGTCATGGGTATGCTTTACATGATGACCCGATTTGGTACAGCGAAAAAAGTTACTAATGTGTTTGAAGAGGTTATGGGTAAGAAGCCACAGACCTTCCGGCAATTTGTAAAGAAAAATATTGCTGCATGGGAGAGGTAGCCATATGATACTAACAGAAAATGTAATTAAGCTTGATTGTACAAAGGGATCTTATGCATATGCAGTCATTAATGACGGTATTACCTTGATTGATTCTAGTTTACCCGGCCGGGGCGAATCAATCTTGAACGAATTAAAATCACATGGGTATATGCCTAGTGATATAAAGCAAATATTCATAACTCATCATGACATCGATCATATTGGAAACGTCGCATATCTTATGGATAAATGCAATTGCGATGCATATATCAGCGAAACGGATTTGCCTTATGCCCTTGGAATGAAAAAAAGGGATGGAATAAAAAAGGTTTTGGGAGCATTTATGAAAGTACATTTTCCCGATACAGTTAAAACACTTGAACCAAAAATGATAAATGGAATAGAAGTTGTCAAAGCAGCTGGTCATACAAGAGGGCACACCTGCTTCAGATACAATGATATATTTTTTGCTGGTGATATGTTGTGCAGTAAAGATGGAAAGCTGGCACTTCCACCTAAAATTATGACATGGGACATGAAAAAGAATATAGAATCCTGCAAAGATTTAAAATTGGATGGAATTCAGTGGATATGCCCCGCACATGGCGAGCCAGTAATGGGTGTTAAATCATGGGATTTATTTTTGTAGGTCCTGACATAAGAGATCTCATGATTATATATGATATAATTATAATAACAAAAAAGACCGACAACCTAAGATGAATTACCTCTTCGATTGTCGGTCTTTGATTTTAAACACTTAAACTTCAAGACACTTCACAATAATTTTTGTACATTCCTTTGCACCGTTTTCAGTAGCTATTTTCTTGCCAAGTGTTCTCGAATTTGTAATAATATTATGACTAAGGGCAAATTTAATTGCATCAGCAAGTTTGTCTGCGGTTAGATTTTTTCTATAAATAGGCTTTGAGCCAACCCCCAAGTCATATGCCCTATGTGCCCATGCAAATTGGTCGTTTGAAAATGGTATAATAACACTCGGCACACCTGCCCTAAAGCCAGCGGCTGTAGTTCCTGCTCCTCCGTGATGACATACGATAGAAACCCTTTCAAATAGCCATGTGTGAGGAATGCTTTCAACCGTAAGTATATTTTCGGGCAGGTTTTGTATGTTGCCCATACCGCTTATAATTGCGCGCTTACCGCATATTTTCATAGCCTCAATAATCAGATTCACAGTTTCATGCTTTTGATCTTTATTAAAAACACTTCCAAAGCCTATATATACAGGCTTATCTCCTTTAGCAAGAAATGCAGCAAGTTCATTTGTCATAGGTTCATCTCTCCTTTTCATTTATTCGAGTGTATCATTTTTTATTCCCTACGACAACTATTCTAACACCAGGGGTATTGACATCAAGAATACCTTGTTCGTACTCATAAACGAGCTTCCGTATTTGTTCGAATAAATCTTCCTCACTCCATACATAAGGAAAAGGTTCCTCCTCGTAAGTGGCCAGAAGATATGCTTCAAGCTGTTTGTCAATTTTGTCACCCCATTGTCGAAACATTTCATTTAAAAATTTGATTGTCAAAGTCATAAGCTATAACAATATGATTGCTTAAATTAAAACACTGGCAGATTGTATCTGATTAAGATGCAATAGCCAGTGTTTTTGTGTCATATTGCCTCCTTGACACAAGGATATTAAAAAATATTTCTCTCTCCAAGTCTCTTTTTTTAAAATGTCCTTGACATAGGGTCCACTTTAAATAATGTGTTGCATAGAGCTTTTAATTTATTTGGAAGAAAAGTAAGTTCAAATGAAATTTAAGCATAACCTAAACCAACTGTCATGTTTCCACCCTGGAGGCAGTAGAGTATTATTAATTTCATTAGGATATGGTTGAAGGTTGTCTTAAGGATATATAAAGTTATTTTTAAAGATAAGCGCTTTCAAAAATGAAGTATACACCAATTAAAATCAATATAAGGCCAATTAATCTATTTACTATATGAGCCATCCATGCCTTATTTTTTAACATTCCAAATAACCATCCTATGCAAAGAAAAGGAAGGCTATGGCCTAAGCCAAATAAAAAAAGTAAAATAAAGCTTTCTAGGACAGATTGTTTGACTATAAAATAGGTTATCATCGCTAATAGCATGGGTGATCTACACGGTATTGCTGGAAGAACATCTTCTGCATTTTTTT
>JBEQBT010000201.1:0-6318 GCA_041639705.1 Clostridiaceae bacterium
CTTTTTCCAGATCCAGTAGCACCTGCAATTAAAAGGTGAGGCATTTTAGATATATCCGTTACTATACATTTCCCACCAATGTCCTTTCCTAATGCAAATGCTACTCTAGAATTGAACTCAATAAACTCGCTTGATTCCAATACTTCTCTTAACATAACAGGAACTACTTCCTTATTAGGAACCTCTATACCAACAGCTGCTTTACCAGGAATAGGAGCTTCGATTCTTACAGATGGTGCAGCTAGATTTAGTGCTATATCATCTGCAAGATTTACTATTTTGCTAACCTTAACACCTGGATTAGGATGTAATTCATATCTTGTTACTGAAGGTCCTCTACTTACTTGAACAACCTTTGCCTCAACACCAAAACTCTGTAATGTTTCTTCAAGTATTTTAGCATTGTTTAGGAGATCTTTTTTATCCTGAACATTAGTTTTAATTTTATTCTCTGCCAATAAATCAATCAATGGATATTTATATTCTATTTTCTTTACTTCATTTTGGTGCTTATCAATTTCTTCAACTATTTCATCTGAGATAATATTATTTACATAATCATCATTATGTTTACTATTTCTACTCTTTATATTCTCTGGCTCCTCATCCCCATCTTTTTCATCGTCCATCTTTAAAAAATCCAGTATTTTAATTTTTTTATCAATCTTTTCAATATTATCCTCATAGTTCTTTTTATCAAATGTTTCCTCTAAATTATTTTTCCGGAAAACGTTTACATCTTCTTTATTGTTATCCTTGGTTTTCACTTTTAATTTATTTCCTTTATACTTTTGAATAGTTTTTTCGATAATTTCTCCAAGTGATACTTCAGTCGAAATTATTAGTAATATAATTGCAATACAAACTAGAAATATATATGTTCCTGTTCTTCCAAGAATATATAATAAAGGGATATTTACTATTTCAGAAAGTATACCTCCACCTCTTGATTCTAATCCTAATAAATTGGCTTTTGTCAATCTATCCATAAAACTCAAATCTCTATTGAGGTATGTATAATTAACTTGAAGTAATAATAAAACATCATACACAAAAACACAAAGTGCCCAAAATTTCATCCTTATTTTTATTTTTCCTCGGTTAGCAATTAAGGCTACACCAATTAAAAGGAACAGGACAGGAAACACATATGCTCCTATACCAAATATTCCATAAAATAAATCTCTAAACATACTTCCAGCGATTCCTGAAGGTTTTATATATATGCTGATCCCAATAAGAAGAGAAAGACCTATTATAATAATACCGTATACTTCATTTTTAACATTCTTACTTGCTGTGTTATTTTTCTTTTTTCTCGCCATTTTCATCACCTATATATTTTGCATAAATGATTTTACATTATAAAAAAATCATTTATGCAAAATATTTCCTTTATCAATTTCTAAGACTCCACCTTCTATAAGGTGGAGTTTCCACTTTTTGCTTCAGGTGGGGTAGAGTCCCCACCTGAAGTCTCGATGTTCAGCTTTAGCTGAACGAGTTCACTCATATAACGCAATAAATACCTTAATGTAACATCTTTATTGCGTTATATATAATAATATATTCTATATTTATATTTATTTCCCTGCATGCATAATCATAGGATTTAACTATAAACAACAATTAATTATATCACAGCAATATTATAAAAACAAAAGCAAATGCAATTACTGCATTTGCTCTTCCTTCTTCTCTATTAATTCTCTAAGTTTTTTGAATGCTTCACTTATTCCTCCAATGGAATCGATAAGTTTAATATCTACAGCCTGTTGACCAATAAGTATGGTTCCCATATCATTTAACAATTCATCAGTTTGGACCATTAGTTCATTATATTTTTCATTTGTTATACCTGAATTTCTAACCACGAAATTACTAATTCTCTCCTGCATCTTTTTAAAATAATCAAAGGTCTGTGGAACACCAACAACAAGACCTGTCATTCTAATTGGATGTATTATCATTGTTGCTGTAGGAGAAATAAATGAAAAATCAGTTGATACTGCTAGGGGTACTCCAATACTATGACCTCCACCAATAACTAATGACACAGTTGGTTTAGATAAGCTGTTAATCATTTCTGCAATTGCCAATCCTGCCTCTACGTCACCGCCTACTGTATTTAATAATACTAATAATCCTTTTATATTAGGGTTTTCTTCAATGCTTACCAACAGAGGTATTACATGCTCATACCTTGTAGCTTTTGTTTGAGGAGGCAGTACTACATGACCTTCAATTTGGCCAATAATATTTAGAGTATAAATATCTGAGCTCTGTTCTGGTAACTCAGTATTTCCTACCTCCTTTAAATTCTGTAACTCCTTGTTATTTTGAATATTCGTTTCTTTTGGACTATCATTTATTTGAATATCAACCTTCTTTTCTTCCTTATTATCCTTGCTTTTTCTAGGCATACATGTTTTTCCTCCTTAAAATAACATCATAATTGCAAATATTTATTTGCTTATGTTTTATCTTTTCCATTAAAATAAATAATAATCTAAAATTTAAAATCTTTATAATAGGTAAACATTTTTCTATATAAAAATTAGTGCCTTGTTATCCTGAACGTAGTGAAGGATCTTAAAGATTCTTCATTATGTTCAGGATAACAAGGCAAGTTATCAAGCACAATTATTAAAAGAAAACATTTTGAGACACCATCTTATAATATTAATACACTCACATCCCGAAAGCATTATGAAGTGCATTTATTGCCTTTATAGTATCTTCATCATTTACAAGACACCATATTGTAGTATGTGAATCTGCTGTCTGTAATACTTCAATATGATTTTGATCTAAAACCATTAATATCTTGGCCATCACTCCAGGTATTCCTCTCATTCCATTCCCTATTACTGCGATTTTACTACAATTATTAATAATTGTATAATCACTATTAAGTTTCTGAAGAATTTTCTCTGCTTTTTTCGTATCCTTTCCATCCACTGTAAAAACTTTATACTTAGGAAATACATTAATAAGATCTATACTTAAGCCATTTTCAGCAAGTTCAACGAAAACATCATTTCCATCTTTCTTATTTATTGTCACACTTATCTGAGTCCTATTTGACATATGGGTAATACCCGTCACAATTTTGTTAGTATTATCATTTGCAGCTGTAATTACGGTACCAGGTGCATTTGTCATTGTATTTTTAATGATAAGTGGAACATTTCCTCTCATTGCATATTCAACTGCCCTAGGATGTATTACCTTTGCACCCTGATCTGCAAATTGAAACACTTCATTATAACTTATTTTATCAATAACCTTTGCCTCTGGAACGATTCTAGGGTCAGCTGTCATAATACCATCAACGTCTGTATAAATTTCAATGAAATCTGCTTTTAAAGCTTCACCTAAAACAGAACCAGTTACATCACTACCACCTCTACCAATTGTAGTTATATCACCATCCTCAGTTATTCCTTGAAAACCTGCTACAATTGGAATAATTCCTTCCTTTGTTAAATCTAATATTTTATTAGTCTCCACTTTTATTATATCAGCATCGCTATAATCATTATTTGTAATAATACCAGCTTGACCACCAGTTAATACTTTAACCTTTAATTTTCTCTTTTCTAGAGTTTCTCCAATTACTACAGCGGATATTATTTCCCCACAGCTCATTAATAAGTCCATTTCTCTTTTACTTACATGACTTTCACTATTATTTATTAATGAAAGTAATGTGTCAGTTGCATATGGGTCACCCTTTCTACCAATGGCTGATACAACTACTACAGGGCTGTAGCCTTTATTTATTGCTTCTATTATTTTATCTGCTACCATTTCTCTTCTTTGTTGAGTAGAGACCGATGTTCCACCAAATTTTTGTACAATAATCTTCATAAAATAGCCCCCTTTAAAGCTACTAGTTCAATATAATATTCTAACTAATATTATATTATACAACTATACCAGAGGGATGTGAAAAAAAATTATATTTTATAATCAAAAATTATTGTTTTTTCACTCTGCTTTAATTTACTCGTCCATGGTATTTCAATTACATTATCATCTCTAAAAGAAAATAAGGAAGCTTTACTTTCACTTGCAATTACATTTAGTATTTCTCCAGTCTTGATACTAAATGTCATTTCGCAGTCCCCTAAATAACCATACTTCTCACCATTATGTACATTTATTATTTCAAGATTCATGATTTCTGTTAATCTTTTTCTGCTCATACAATCCCTCCAAATTAAAATTAATTTATTCTATTATATTTAAAAAAGGTGGCTTATAGACCTGTTGATCCAAAGCCACCTGCACCTCTATTTGTATCTTCTAATTCCTTAACCTCAATTATATTTGGAATTTCAATTCTATTTATAACCATTTGAGCAATTCTGTCACCTCTATTTATTATAAAAGAATTTTCTCCAAAGTTAATCATTATAAGGTTTATTTCCCCTCTGTAATCGCTGTCAATGGTACCTGGTGTATTTACTAGGGATATTCCATACTTTATTGCTAAACCACTTCTAGGACGTATTTGAGCCTCATATCCTACTGGTAAAGCAATAGATATACCAGTAGGTATTAATTTTATTTTTTTGGGGAAAATAACCGTTTCTTCTCTTACATTTGCATATAAATCCATTCCAGCAGCTCCATTTGTCATAAATCTTGGTAGAGGTAAATCCATTGCACTCTCTAGTTTTTTTATATATATATCCATTTTTAATTCTCCATAAGGTTTTTGAACCTATCCTCACTGATATTTCTTCCAACAGCAGCAGTTGATAATATTCCGTTACCAAATATAGAATCAATGACTTGAAAAACATCTTCCTTAGATATATTATCAATTTGAGTTAATATTTCCTTTGGTTCGTTAACTTTTTGAAGCATTAATTCAGATTTTCCTATACCAAACATTCTACTGGAAACACTTTCTAATCCTAATATATAATTTCCCTTTAGCTGTTCCTTGGCTTTTTTTATTTCAACATCAGTCATTTTATTTGATAATATACTTTGTATCTCATATCTTATTAGCTCTATTGCTTCATTTAGATACTGCCCATTTAAAGCAAAGTATATATTAAACATTCCAATATTTAAATATGCAGATGGATAGGAATAAATAGTATATACATATCCCTTATCCTCCCTTAAGTTTTGAAACAATTTTGAACTTGTATTTCCTCCAAAATAATTATTTATTGCAAGTAATGTATACAGTTTTTCATTTCCAAGCTCAATACCCTTCAATGTTAATGCAACATGTGTTTGCTCTATATCCTTATTTTTAACAAATATATTACTGTGAATCTTTGGGGTAGCCAAAAGAATATCCTCTTTTCTGCGCCAATTTTCCATTCCAAAATACTTTTCAAGTTTTATTCTAAGCTGTTCGTTATTAAAATTACCTGCAATTGATATAACGATATTCTCAGGAGTATAAGTTGATTCCAAATAATTTAGCAATATTGACCTATTAATATTATTAATACTGCTATCAGTACCTAATATTGGATAGGATAGGGAATCCTCTCCCCAAGTAGCAGATGATAATAAATCTAACACTAGATCTTCAGGGGAATCCTCGTACATATTTATCTCTTCTTGAATAACACCCTTCTCTTTACTAATGTCCTCCATTGAAAATTTTGAGTTGTGCACAATATCACTAAGTACTTCAATTCCAACATCTATATGCTCATCTAATAATTTAACATAATAGCATGTAGCTTCTTTTCCAGTAAATGCATTTATTTGTCCACCTAGCTCCTCTATTTCTTCAGCTATCTGTTTAGCACTTCTTTTTTCTGTTCCTTTAAATGACATATGTTCAATAAAATGAGATATCCCATTATTTTTGAGATTTTCATATCTTGATCCACTTTTAATCCAAATACCCATACTTATTGAATTAACATATGGTATGAATTCTGTAATTACTTTAGTCCCATTAGCCAAAGAATATCTTTCGTACATGTTATCCTCCTATAAATGTTAAAATAAATAGCATTCTATTACTATATGCTTTTATGCTATTTTTATCACATATTTTGCATAAATGATTTTACATTTTAAAAAATCACTTATGCAAAATATTTTCCTTGATTCATATAACGCAATAAATACCTTTATATAAAATCTTTATTGCGACATATATATTTGAATAATACGATATTAATTATATATAATATGTCTAATATAATCAATATTTAATATTGATTAATCATTTCATTTACTGTTATTATTTCATAACCCTGGCTACCAATATAATCTATCATTTCACCTAATATATTTGCAGTCACAGATTTTGGATGTATTAAAATTATT
>JBEQBT010000202.1:0-6300 GCA_041639705.1 Clostridiaceae bacterium
CGGAGGTAAGGGCCTTTGATGAAATAATGCTGCAGTTCCATTATGACAAGATGCATTTGTTTGATAAGGAAACCGAAAAGGTATTAAGATAAAAGAGTTTTATTTACCAAAGATAAGATCATAGAAGATTAATTTCAAATATGGATTTAAAAATGCGCGGATTCTGATTCCGCGCATTTTTAGTGGCTTATAATTTTTTTATTTTAATATTACTAACCATTAAAAAAGATAATAATATTATAATTACTAATGAAATAATATTTGGCTCAATAAAGTGAATTGAAACCAAGTCGTAAATGGCTAAAAGAGAACCTGCAATGGTTATTGGTATTCCTGAAAATACATTATTAAACGTGGATACATTATATCTGGCTAATCTAAAGGCACCTGCAATAGGGAATGCTATAGTGATTATATATCCAATTATTCCGTAACCAATAAGAAAAATACTCCAGCTTAGTATAGCGGGTGCTGCCCCAAATGAAATCAAATCAGCAAGAGAATCAAGTTCCTTACCAAGTATGCTTTCTGCATTTATTCTTCTAGCTATTCTGCCATCATATCTATCAATAAATGCAGCGCATAGTATCATTATCGCAGAAAGACTTAAATTGTTTGTAAAAGTAAACATTATTGATAGCATACCAAAAGTAAGATTAATAAAAGTAAATATATTAGGTATAGCGTTTTTATTCATTATTTAATCACTCCTATAACAGTTATGCCGCCTCTTACGATGTCACCTTTTTTTACTAGAATATCAACATCATATGGAACTATAATTTCAGTACATGAACCAAATTTTATAAGCCCAAATTTAGCTCCCTGGTTAAGCAAATCACCTTTCTTGCTCCAGCAAACTATCCTCCTTGCGACAAATCCAGTAATTTGATGAACCAATGCCTTTGTTCTATCATTTTCAATACCTATGGTATTTCTTTCATTTATCTCAGATGCATGACTTTTAAATGCAGGCAGATATTTACCAGGTCTGTAGTGTACATATGTTACTTTTCCGGAAATAGGGCTCCTGTTTATATGTACATTGAATAATGAAAGAAAAATACTAACCTTTATAGCATTTCCATTTATAAAGCTATCCTCATTTATGTTGGTTATTTCCATTACCCTACCATCAGCAGGTGAAACAAATTGAGATTCATCAGTGGTTATAATTCTGTGTGGGTCTCTAAAAAAATAAATAACAAACAATAACAATATAAAAGGTATAATAGCAAGTAATGGTATAAAATAAAAAGAAATTACTGTAATTATTCCTAAAATAATAATATAAAGTATACTTTCTTTTCTGATGGAAAATTTAATCATATTTTCGACTCCTTTAATTGTCTAATATTGAATATTATAAACAATAATAAGGGTATTTACAATGATTTACGATATTTACATGATATATTGTATTTTTATCCTTCTTCTTATTATAAATACACATATCTAATAAATTATATATTTTTAGTTGTATACTTTTATAATATATAAATGCAACAGAAATAATTATAATTGAATAGAAAAAAAATCCATGGATAAAATATATTAAGGAGGTGGTTTATTTGCTAGTAAAGGATTTAATGAGTAAAGATGTAGCAGCTGTTTCTCCAGATACTTCTATTGAGGAAGTAGCAAGGATGATGAAGGAAATGAATATTGGATCAGTTCCAGTATGTAATTCAGGAAGAGTAGTTGGAATAGTAACAGATAGAGATATTGTAATAAGAGAACTGGCAATGGGTAAAAATCCTGTGGCCACAAAAGTTGAGGATGTTATGACATATGGTATATCAACAGCATCGCCTAATATGGACATACATGATGCAGCACAACTTATGTCAGATAAGCAAATTAGAAGGCTTCCTGTTGTTGAAAATGAAAAGCTAGTTGGTATGATTGCAATTGGAGATATGGCTGTAAGATCAAAACTTGAAGATGATGCAGGCGAAGCACTTAGTGATATTTCTAAACCCGCGCACACTATTTACTAAAATTTGTTCCTGCTATTGCAGGAACTTTTTTCATATAGTAAAATTAATTTTCATAGGGGGGATGATTTTTGAAAAAAGCAAGACTGATATATAATCCTTTTTCAGGGAAACGTGTATTCGGGAATAGATTAGATCTTGTAATACATAAACTTCAAAGTGGAGGTTATGAAGTCACACCTATAAGAACTACAAAGATTGAGGACATATATAATAGTATGAAAAATGCCCAGGGTTATGACTGCATAATAACTTCTGGAGGAGATGGAACTATCAATCAAGTTATAAACGCAATGATGAAAAGCAATATTAATATTCCGATTGGAATACTTCCCTCTGGAACTTCAAATGATTTTGCGAATTATTTAAATTTACCTAAGCATACATCTGAAGCATGTGATGTTATTATTAATAATAAGATTACAGAATTTGACCTAGGTAAAATTAATGATAGATATTTTATTAATGTTGCTGCAGGAGGACTTTTAACTGATGTATCTCAAAAAATAGATACTAACCTTAAAAGTACACTTGGAAAGATGGCATATTATATTAAGGGAATAGAGCAAATACCTAATTTTAGAGCAATACCTATTAGTATTAATTGTGATGGCGAAACAATTAGAGAAATGGTTTATCTATTTGTTATATTAAATGGATCCTCAGCAGGAGGATTTAAACTTGCTCCTAATTCAACTGCAAATGATGGGATATTGGATTTTGTGGCAATAAAAGCTTGTAATATAATTGAACTCTTTAATTTGTTTATAAGTATGCTAAAGGGTGAACATCTTGAAAGTAATAGTATAGTTTACTTAAGGGGTAAGAAGTTTACAATTCAATGTGATGAAAAGATTGAAACGGATATTGACGGAGAGGCAGGTCCAAAGTTTCCCTTAAATGTAAGTGTTTCTAGTAAAAAGCTCAAGGTATTTACAATATAAAAGAAAAAGTTAATACTAAAAATAAAAGGAACACATAAAATTAAGAGTTAATCGTGTTCCTTTCTTATATGTATGTGTTTAAAATAAATATAAACTGCAGAAATTATAAGTATACCTGATAAGATCAGCTTTTCATACTCTCTAACAAATTGCTGTATTATTAGCATATTATCACCAGTAAGCCTTCCTGCCATAAACAAAACCATATTGTGCAATAATGATGCAGCACCGATAGAAATAATTGCAGGTGAGAATTTGAGCTTAAAGATACCTGCACCAATTAACGTTAATGAACCTATCCCTGGTATAAATTTGTTAATTACTATTGCAATAGCTCCATACTTATTGAACCAATTTTCAAGCTTATATATTTTATTAGTATCAAAATATTTCTTAACAAACTTTCCCTCAACTACTTTTTCACCAAGTCTATTACTAATTATATATAGAAGTACACTGCTAAAAAAGGTTCCTGCATTAGTTGTTATAATCAGCAGAGGAGTATTTAAAAGTCCTTTGCTGCTTAAATATCCCTGGAAAATAACAACTGAATCACCTGGGTAAGGAGGAAAAAGGACTTGAAGTACCGAATTAAGAAAGAAAAAGCCATAGGCAAGCAGGGGATTAGTTTTTGCAATAGCTTCTGAAAATGAGAGTATTGACCCTTCCATTTTATCTTCCTCGTTTTGTTTTTATATTTTTATTATTATCAGTATTTTTATTTGAGACTTTTCCCATACCGGACTTTGGAGGCGGAATTAGACTTTTCTTATCATGACCAATCAGATCACTTCTACCTGCATTTATTAGAGCTCTGTATACAAGGGTATAATTTTTGGGGTTTCTAAATTGAAGTAGTGCTCTTTGCATGGATTTTTCATCAAAACTCTTTGGAACATATATTTTTTTTGAGGTTAGAGGATTAATACCAGTGTAATACATGGCTGTGGAAAGGCTTCCAGGGGTTGGATAAAAATCCTGTACCTGTTCTGGGTTATATCCCATATCCCTTATATATTCTGCAAGCTTTATTGCAGCATGTAAATCACTTCCTGGATGTCCTGACATTAAATAGGGAACGAGATATTGATTCATATTATTTTTTTTGTTAATATCAAAATACTTATCTACAAATTTATCATACAACTCTCTTGTTGGCTTACCCATTTGCTCAAGTACCTTGTTTGAAACATGCTCAGGAGCAACCTTAAGCTGTCCGCTAATATGATGCTTTACAAGCTCATTAAAAAACTCTGGATTTTTATCACATAATAGATAATCGTATCTTACTCCAGAACGAATAAAAACCTTTTTTATCCCAGGAATTTTCCTTAACTTTCCTAGAAGTCTTACATATTCAGTATGATCTACCTCAAGATTTGGACAAGGAGTAGGATAGAGACATTGTCTGTCTTTGCATACTCCATACTTTAACTGCTTTTTACAGGAGGGTTTTCTAAAGTTAGCTGTAGGTCCACCTACATCATGAACATAACCCTTAAAGGCTGGTGCTTTAGTAAAAAGCTCTGCTTCTTTAACTATAGATTCCTCACTTCTTGGCTGAATTATTCTTCCCTGATGGAAGTTTAATGCACAAAAGGAACAACCGCCAAAGCATCCTCTGTGTGCAGTTATGCTGAATTCGACCTCATTAAAAGCTGGGATACCTCCTGTCTTTTTATATACAGGATGGATTGCTCGCATATAGGGTAATGAGTATACTAAATCAAGTTCCTCTGTAGTAACAGGCATAGCTGGAGGATTTTGCACTACATACTTTACACCATGCTTTTGAACCATACCTTGACCACGTATTGGATCCTGTTCCTCAAACTGAACCTTAAAAGCCTTTGCATACTCCATTTTATCAGAGGAAACCTGTTCATAGGTGGGAAGCTCTATATAGTTTTCTAATCCACATAAATCATCAGATATATAGCATGTTCCTTTTAGGTCTTTGATATCTTTTATTTTTTTACCATAACTTAATAAATTTGCAATATCCATAATAGGTTTTTCACCCATTCCGTATATTAATAGATCTGCACTGCTGTCAATTAATATTGAGTTTCTTACCCTGTCATCCCAATAATCATAATGAGCAAATCTCCTAAGACTTCCTTCAATTCCTCCAACTATTATAGGAACATCTCCATATGCTTCTCTTATTCTATTGCAGTAAACTATTACAGCCCTATCAGGTCTATGGCCTGCTTTTCCTCCAGGAGAATAGACATCATCATTTCTCTTCTTTTTAGAAGCAGTATAATGATTAACCATCGAGTCAATGTTTCCTGAAGAAACTAAAAAACCTATTTTAGGTACACCAAACCTTGTGAAATCTTCTTTACTTCTCCAATCAGGCTGTGAGATCATACCTACCTTAAAGCCCAGGTATTCAAAAAGCCTTGTTATTATTGAGTGACCAAAGGAAGGATGATCCACATATGCATCACCAGAAACATATATAAAATCAAGCTGTTCCCAGCCTCTTTTTTTCATATCCTCTAAACTTATTGGTAAAAAATCTGCCATTCATATCACCTCTTTTTAAAATTGCAATCAAATGATGTAAATTTATATACTCATTATATCAGTAAAGATGAAAATATAAATAAAAACCATATATATTTGTATTGTGTGAATATAAAGCTTAAAATATTTTATATAGAATACTCAGGTATTAATATTATATTAGGAGGAATCATTAATGGGAAAATTTCATTTTGCTTATAGAACAAAATTGGGAGATATAGTTGCAGTATATGATGAAAAAGGATTATGTGAATTGAAGCTGCCCTATGACGACCTTAATTCTCTTGATGGCTCAGAATATATGGAGGATGAAAAAATTAAAAAATACTTGGATGACTATTTTAATGGAAATGAACCTGAAAAACTTAATATTAATATTAATGTAACAGAATTTCAAAAAAAGGTATACGATGTACTATGCAATACAAAAAGAGGCAGTACATTAACTTATGGTGATATTGGAAAACTCATAGGATGCTCATCTCCAAGGGCTGTTGGGCAGGCACTTAAAAGAAATCCAGTGCCAATTATTATTCCATGCCACAGGGTTGTTGGAAAAAATTGGGATGGAGGTTTTAGTGGAGAGACTAAAGGAGAGAAAATGGACTTTAAGAAATTTTTGCTGCAAACGGAGAGGTGAATATAGGCAGGGCTGTTGCATAATTCGAATTAGAACGGAAAAAGATTCGACCCTAACGCTCAGAAGGACAATTTACTAAAAAAAGTGTGTCATTCTGAGGGCTTTATGCCGGTCGAATCTTTTATACTTTCAGGTTTAGTTTATTTTAGCTATTATGCAACAGCCCCACTAACATTCATGTATG
>JBEQBT010000203.1:0-5228 GCA_041639705.1 Clostridiaceae bacterium
TTATCCACTTCTGTTCCTGAATCTATATCTTGAGCGGTTCCTATTCCATCTCCCATAAAGGATATATTCAATCCTAATGAATCTGCAACATCCAATATTTCCTTTTTAGTCATATTATTAAAGCTCGGAACTGCAACTTTATTATTTGGGTTTGCTTCTACTCCAAGATAAATCTCTATCTTAGTATTTTCTTTAACTGATACACCTGGTTTTGGGCTAATGTCATATACAATATTTCCAGTACCTTGAATATCCACATTAATCTTATTATTTCTCAAGATTTTTTCAGCCTCAACTGATGTCATTCCTCTAACTTCAGGAATAATGACTTCCCTAACTACCTTAGGGTTTTTAATATCATTTAGATCAGGCTGTATATTAAGATATCTAATAGTGTCCTCCATAATTGCCTTAACAATAGGTCCTGCTGTTGATCCAGAATAATAATTTGTTGGATCAGGCTCTTTAATTGAAACCATTATAATAAATTTGGGATCATTGCTTGGTGCCATCGCTACAAATGTAGAGACATATTTACCTGCTACATATCTTCCATTTTCCACCATCTGCGCTGTTCCTGTCTTTCCTCCAACGTGATAGCCTTCTATATATGCCTTCTTTCCCGCTCCAACTGTAACTACACTCTCGAGTATGCTTCTAAGTTTTTTTGCAGTATCAACAGAAATAACCTGTTTTACAACCTTAGGCACTACTTCCTTTACAACAGATGTATTGCCGTCCTCGTCAGTAAAAATGACTCTTTTCACTAAATGAGGTTCTATCATTTTACCATCATTTGCTACTGCTGCAAAGGCTGTCATATATTGAATGGGGGTAACTGCAATTCCTTGGCCAAATGCCTCAGTTGCAAGTTCTATTGGACCTACTCTTTCAATAGGTAGTAAAATGCCTTTTTCTTCTCCTGGATAATCAACATTGGTTCTTTTACCAAATCCAAATGCATTGTAATACTTATATAATGTTTCCTTTCCAATTTTTTTACCTAACTCCATAAACCCAACATTGCACGAATTTTGAAGTATTTGTGCAAAGTTTTGCACCCCATGACCACTGGCTTTCCAACAATTTATTCTAGTACCAGCAACAATTAAAAAACCTCTACAGACAAATCTATCATTATCACTTACTAAATTTTCTTCCATTGCTGCAGCTGCAGTGACTACCTTTAATATGGATCCAGGCTCAAAATTTTCATTAACAGCTCTATTTTTCCAGGATTCCATGGCTTCCTGTACTGTACCTGTTACTGGATTATTAGGGTCATAATCAGGCTTATTAGCCATTGCTAGTATTTCACCTGTTTTAGGATCCATAACAATTGCTGTTATTTGTTTAGCTTTATTGTCTATTAGACCTTTATCTACTGCCTTTTCAGCAAAGTATTGAATAGATTCATCTATTGTAAGGACTATATCATTTCCATTTTTAGGGGATATGTAATTTGCAAGACTGTTAGGCATTTCTCTATGATAAGCATCTGTTTCTCCTATAAATCTTCCAGATACTCCATTCAGTTCTTCATTATAGAAAAATTCAATTCCTGCTCGACCTTCCCCATCGGAATTTATACTTCCTAAAACTTGTGCCAAAAAATTGCCATTGGGATAGTATCTTTTTGTATCTTCAGTAATCACTATTCCTGGCAGCTTAAGTTCTCTTATTTTATTAGCTTGTTCTCTTTCAATTCTTCTAGCCAAAGTAACGCTTGACATTGGTAAACCATTTTTTAACTTACTGTTCAATTTTTTAATTATAATTTCCTCACTAATATTTAATATTGGCGCAATTTTTGCAGCAACCTCTTCCTTAGTTATTTTTTTACCTTCTTCTGCATTTTCTGCTTGATTTATTTCCTTTAAAAATGCATCTATTCTTTCCACATTACCACTAACTGCAAGTGGTCTTCCATTTCTATCTAAAATTTTCCCTCTTTTAGCTTCTATTCTTGTATCACTTGTCCATTGATCAACCGCCCATTGTTGAAGTTTAGGAGACCATATTATCTGTACGTAAGCATATCTACCAATAATGACAGTCTGCACAAAGAATATTATCAGAAGTAATCCGGCAATTCTTTTTCTGACTGTAATATTAGTTTTAGGTTCAATATTCAAAGATATACCCCCCTAATGTATTAATCCAATAATTTTTTGAATAAATTCATTTGCTGCAGTTTTAGTACCTTCCTTTGACTGATCATTTAAAGATGTAAGGGGCTTTACATCAATATAAACAACTTGATTTTTATTGGGTATTACCATTCCTAGTTTACTAACCGCAGTTTCCTCAATACTTTTAATATTACTCATCTTTGCCATTTGTACCCTTGTATTCTCATTTGCTTCTTGAACCTTTTTTATTTCTGATTTTACTGTTCTTATGTCATAAGTTAATTTTATTATTGAAGCAAATCTACTTAATGTCAAGATTGAAATAAGAGCGATAATAAAAATACTTTCAACCATTTTAAGCTTTATCTTAACCCTATTCTTTTGTTTTCTTCTTTTTATTGGTTTCTTTTCATTTTTAATTTCGGGCTGTATATCATAGGCAACACTACCATACATATAATTTTCTGAGTGCTTTTTACTTTTTTCCATTACCAATTTTATTCACCCCTACTTCCCTTTAGAACCTATATTTTTTCAGCTATTCTAAGCTTTGCGCTTCTTGACCTTGGATTTATATCAAGTTCTGCTGCTGAAGGAACAACTGGTTTTTTCGTAATAATTTTAATATCAGGTTTTTTATTACATATACAAATTGGAAAACTCGGTGGACATGTACATGGGTTCTCTCTTTCCTTGTATACATTTTTTACAATTCTATCTTCAAGCGAATGGAAGGTTATTATACAAAGTCTTCCACCTGGTTTTAATGAACTAATAGAGTCATTTACTGCATTCTTTAAAATTTCTATTTCCTTATTTACTTCTATTCTTATTGCCTGAAATGTTCTTTTAGCAGGATGAGGTCCTTCTCTTCTTGCAGAAGCAGGTATTGCAGCTTTTATAATATCTACAAGCTCAAATGTTGTCTCAATTGGTTTATTGCTTCTTTCTCTAACAATAAACTCCCCAATCCTAGAAGCCCATTTTTCCTCACCATAATCCCTTATTACTCTGACAATTTCCTCCTTTGAGTAACCATTAATAACATCCATTGCAGAAAAATCAGCAGTCATATCCATCCTCATATCGAGTGGGGCATTGTTCATATAACTGAAGCCTCTCACAGCTACATCAAGTTGATGGGAAGAAACTCCTAAGTCTAATAAAATACCATCCAGTCCTTCTATTTTTAATTCCTGAAGAATATTTTTTATGTTAGAAAAATTATTATGTACAAAAACTACATTTTCAAAATCCTTTAATTTTTCCTTTGAAGCCTTTATAGCATTTTCATCCTGATCAACACCTATTAAAGCTCCACCATTCTCTAAATGCTTTAAAATTTCACTGGAATGTCCTGCTCCACCTAATGTTCCATCAAGGTAGATTCCCTTTTCCTTAATATTCAATCCCTTTATACATTCATTTAGTAAAACAGATACATGACTAAATTCCATATATTTCACCCATCTTTAATTAAATATTATATTCCAAGCTCCGACATTTTTTCTGCAATTCCTTCAACGTCAATGTTTTGATCATTGTACTCATTCCAGCGTTCCTTGCTCCATATTTCAAGCCTTGTAGAAACACCTATACTTACTATATCCTTATTAATATTTGCATATTCAATAAGATTTTGTGGAATAAGTGCTCTTCCCTGTTTATCAATTTCGATTTCTGCAGCCCCAGAGAAGAAAAACCTCACAAATGCTCTTGCATCCTTATTGGTTAGTGGAAGGGTTTTAAGCTTTTCCTCAAGCCTTTTCCATTCCTCTAATGTATAAGCATAAAGGCATCCATCAAGACCCTTTGTTATCACAAAGGTTAATCCTAGACCTTCTCTGAATTTAGAAGGTATTATCATTCGGTTTTTAGCATCAAGGGCATGTTGATATTCACCAATAAACATTTATCTCACCACATCTTTACTCCACTTTACTCCACTTTTAACCACTATTACTATTATTCTATATTAAAATCAAAATTCCTGCTATAGAAAATAGAAAATAAATAAAATATTATATAAATTCAAGTTACATTAAATAAAGTACTTACATAAAAATAAATATATTATCCCATAATATTAATGGAGGGATAATTATGTATTTGAAATTGCAAGGTGTAGGTCATAAAATGCCTAAAATGGTAATTGCAATGATGCTTGCAGACATGTTCCTAAAAGGAATGTTATACGGAATGTATATTCAGAAAAAGATAAAATAGTTAGTTAAACAACAATAAAGAGTTTATAAAAAAATTCTATAACAAACAGCTTTCTATGATAAAATCAAATATCTAGAAGGCTGTTTTTATGGTAAAAAGAAGCTCTTCAGGAAATTTTGAAACTTTGTGGTGATTACTAACTTGGAATTTGGGACACTTACTAAGTGTATTTTATAGTCAAAACGCTATTTTTTATTGTAGTTTTTATAATATAACTTTTGTGCAAAACGCATTAATGGTTTTTTACTATAAATCATGGAATTTCTATACCTATTACTCCCTGCTTGTCCACTTTTCCTTTAAAAGAATTAAAGTTTTATCATTAACTTTTTAAAATTTAACTATTAAACTCTTAAATATCTTAATCCAACAATTATTTGCTACAGTTTTATTCCTAAGCGGCATAACAGTTCATAAATTCTTCTACTATACCCCTATACCTTTCCTCATCAATAAGTTTAATCCCAAGACTGCTGAGCACAGAGACCCTCCCTTGTGTTATATTACCTAGCACCATGCATATACTACTGCATTTATAATTGCCTAAACTTCTCATCATAAATACAAGCAGTGCCTTTGCTTCTACCACACCTTTACAGTGCTTACTGTGAAGCTTTATTTTAGATACTCCCATCTTTTCAATGATAAATTTAATTATTTCATCTGCCTTTATGTTTCTTATGAGCATCCATCTCTGACTTCTATACTCTGTTTCTTCATTTGTGAATTCAATATTCTCTAACATTTTTTCATCATTACACATGTATACCAGTTTCATGTATTTCTCTCTTGCTGTCTTTGGATTATTACTAAACATACCCATTATGAAGCCGTCTTCAACTAATTCATATGGGTCCTGTTTTAAGATCG
>JBEQBT010000203.1:5238-6295 GCA_041639705.1 Clostridiaceae bacterium
AGGCTTGAGAATTCATACTTCAAAGGGCAGTCCTCATATTTTTTTATAGCTGTTGGGTTATTGTGAATATAGGCAGATAGGGCTATTAGGTAATTTTCATCATTCACCATTTCACTCCTGAATCTATCTTGAAAAAGGTGTCCATGTCGTTTGTGTTCTAAATTAAAGTAAAGGGCATAGGAGAAGTTTATGCTGTGCATAACATCTGATATGTCTGCTCCATTTGCATCTATTATCATATGCACATGGTTATCCATTAAGCAGTAACCATATACTCTGAATTTATAGAGCTTTTGATACTTCTTTACAAGGGAGAGATACTTAAGCTTATCATCTTTACCCTTAAATAGATCCACCTCGCTTATACTTCTTGCCATAATATGAAATATAGACTCCTTTGTCTTTTCTCTTGCTTTTCTTGGCATATGAAAACCTCCATTACAGTTTAATTATAAATATAATTCCCTGTTAATGAAGATTTTATTCCTTAGTAAAATATATTTAGTATATGTCCCAGTTTTTTTATTCAGTGATTAAAAGTACTTAGTATATGTCCCAGTTATTTTGGATGGAGATTATATTTAGTGATAAAAAACATATAGTATGCGTCCCTTATAATTCACAGGCATCGTTTTATTATTTTTTAAAATAGTAAATCTTGTAGTATATAAAATATTGTAGTGGAATAATACTATAAAGCATTCAATAATTAATAGTGTTTACTTTAGAAATAGGAAAAAATATAAATTAGAAGGGAATGATTAAATGAACATAGATGAAGCACTAATATGTCCTAAATGTAACGGTACTCATTTTAGAGTTAAGAGGGAAGCTACTTATTTATATACATATAAATTGGATACTCCAGCAACTGAAGCTCACAGCGTTGATGCTGATGCACTTCCCTTCCTATTTGATTATAGAGAACAATTAGGTAACAAGGAATATCTGGAATGTGAGGAATGTCATATGCAATACCCTTGTGATTTGGAAGGTGATAATCCTAAAATTCATCTTACAATACTTCAAAAGGCAATCCGCTCGGAATTTGAAAACA
>JBEQBT010000204.1:0-6289 GCA_041639705.1 Clostridiaceae bacterium
TTGAGAATTCCATACAACATTTTTGAAATATAAAAAGAGAAGAAAACTCACTGTTTATACGGAGTTTTTTCTCTTTATTTTTTTAAAGTGTCGAAAACGAGATTATAACATTAATAAATTTATTGTTCAAGTAAAATATAGTTCAATTTTCGATTTTCAATTATGAATAATTATGGTTTTTTAACAGAATAGGATTAGATAAATTGGAAAAGATAGTTCTAGAGTAGGATTATGATATAAGGAGGTTTTCTATGTTTAGTGTTAGAACTGATCTTGCTGTAGAAGTGAGAGAGCTATATAAAAAGGATAGTGGAAGGGAAGTACCAGGTGTAAAAGTTGATGTTGACAATGACGAGGAGGGAATAAACATAACTACAGTAAAGGTTGAAAATAATGAAGGCTCAAAAATAATGGGTAAGGGTATAGGAACTTATATTACTATAGATGCCCCTGAAATAAAACATTATGATGCAGATTTTCATGATAGTTTAAGTAAGTCACTAGCTAAACAATTAGTAAAGGTTATAGATTTAAACAAAGAGCAAACCACCTTGGTTGTTGGTCTTGGAAATTGGAATGTAACTCCTGATTCATTAGGTCCTAAGGTAATATCAAAATTAATGATCACAAGACATCTTAAAAAGTATATCCCTGATCAGATCGAAGAGGGTATTAATCCTGTCTGTGCAATTTCTCCAGGAGTCCTAGGTTTAACAGGCATAGAAACAGCAGAAATAATACAAGGTATTGTGGCAAAGGTTAAGCCTGATTTTATCATTGTAATAGATGCACTGTCATCAAGAAAAATGGAAAGAGTAGCAACAACAATACAAATAGGAGATACAGGAATTAATCCTGGTTCTGGAGTAGGTAACAAAAGAATGGGACTTACAAAAGAAACATTAGGAGTTCCGGTAATAGCAATAGGGGTCCCTACAGTAGTAGATGCAGCTACAATGGCCAATGATACAATTGATTTTATGATTGATACTCTAATTGAACAAAGCAAGGATAATGTGGATTTTTATAATATGCTTAAGAATGTTAACAAGGATGAAAAATATGCAATGATTAGAGAGATATTAAATCCATATGTAGGTAATTTAATTGTTACTCCGAAGGAAATAGATGCATTAATTGAAGACATTTCAAAAATAATTGCAAATGGTATAAACGTAGCACTTCATTCGTCAATAGAGCTTAAAGATATAAATAGATATTTACATTAGCAGATTATCGCAAATTGTATTTTTTTTAATTGTGCTTGATAGCTTGGTTTGTCGTGGCTATGAAGGCCAGACTCTGTCATTTCTATAAAAAACTACTTGTCATCCTGAACCTAGTGAAGGATCTTAGGAGTATCTTTGGTAAAGATCCTACCCTACGCTCAGGATGACAATGGGACCCTCAGGATGACATTACCACGTTCAAAATGATAATGCCACGCTTAGGATGACAAGCCTAACTTTTTTGTATTAAATAATCCCCTTAGCTCATATAATATTTAAGACAGATTTACAAGGGGGATGAAAGGAATGCATAAACAATTAAGAATTGAATTCATAGTACAAGTTTTAATCTATACAGTTGGAATTTTTATTTTGATGAATATACTACTGCCAATAATAAATCCAGTTAGCATAGCTATTGAAGCAAATGTTGGACAAACTACCCTCTATGAAAAAATACTAGATAGTTCTATTCCAGCCATTAAGGTCACCCGAGAATCAGATGATGATGAGAATAGGAATGGAACCTTTTCAATTATATTCAAATACTTAACTAATATCGATATTTCTAATCCGAAATCATATATTGCTTCCCAGATACCCATGCTGCAGTTAATTGATATGACCTCAATTGCTTCTAATGAGTCTGGTCCATATATTGAGGTTATCCCAAAGGATACAGAACAAGTACCTGATAATACAACAGAAAATAGTACTATACCTAATAATCAAGAACCAACAAAAACACCAGCACAAACCCCCGACTCAACAAATCAAGTTCCGCCTAATAAAATTGACCCAACAAAACCAGTACTTCTAATATACCATTCACATACAAGGGAAAATTATAATCCTCTAAATGTTAAGGACCAGAATTATTCATATAATTTTAATATAGGAGTAAGTAAGGTTGGAGAGGAATTAACAAGAGAGCTTGAAAGTAAATATGGTATTACAGTTATTCATGATACAACTGCATATGATGTTCCTACCCTAAATGGGGGGTATTCACGATCAAGAAAGACTGTTGAAAGCTATTTAAAAAAATATCCAAGCTTAAAACTGATTATTGATTTACATAGGGATGGAGCCGGAAGAAATATTTCAACTGCAAAAATAAATAATGTGTATTATTCAAGAGTTATGTTTGTAATTGCTTCAGGAAATAAAAAAAAAGCTAATAGTATTGCAATAGCGAATAAAATAAATAATAAATTTAGAGAGCTCTATCCAGGATTTTCAAGAGGACTATATTACAGTGGTAAATATGCAGTCTACAATCAAGATTTATCCTCTAACCTTGTACTAATTGAGGTAGGAGGTCCAGAAAACAGTCTTGATGAATCAATAAGGTCATCAAAAATAATTGCCAGAGTGATTTCAGAGGTTTTAAAGAAATAGTGTTAACAAGCATAAACCAGTTGAGTTGTTCAACTGGTTTATGCTTGTTACATATTGACATAATCCAGTGATTATATGATATAATTTAATTTGATTTATAAAGAGTGGAGTATATTCATTATTAAAATAAATAGAGTAATTTTCTAGATTATGAGGAGGATTTTAATGGCAAGTAATAGACAAAAGAAAATAAGAAATTTCTGCATAATTGCTCACATAGATCATGGTAAATCAACACTAGCTGATAGATTGATTGAAATGACTGGAACATTAACTAAAAGAGAAATGGAAGAGCAGGTTCTAGATTCGATGGATCTTGAAAGAGAAAGAGGAATTACAATTAAAGCTCAAGCTGTAAGGTTAGTTTATAATGACAACAGTGGTGAGGAGTATATTCTAAATTTAATCGATACACCAGGTCATGTTGATTTTAACTATGAAGTATCCAGGAGTCTTGCTGCATGTGAAGGAGCCATACTCGTTGTTGATGCAACTCAGGGTATTCAGGCTCAAACTCTGGCTAATTGTTATTTAGCACTAGATCACAATTTAGAAATTGTTCCTGTTATTAATAAAATTGATTTAGCAAGTGCAAGACCTAATGAGGTTAAAAAGGAAATAGAGGATGTTATCGGTTTAGATTGCTCAGATGTGCCTTTAATCTCTGCAAAAGCTGGAATAGGAATAGAAGAGGTATTAAAGGCGATAGTTGAAAAAATACCATATCCTATTGGAGATGAGGAAGCACCACTCAGGGCACTAATATTTGATAGCTATTATGACTCATATAAAGGTGTAATATGCCATGTTAGAGTAATGGAGGGTTCAGTTAAAAAGGGCACCAAGATTAAGCTTATGGTAACTGAAAAGGAATATGAAGTTAATGAGGTGGGTACATTTAAACTTGGATTGACTGAGGCAGATGAGCTTAAGGCTGGTGATGTTGGATACATTGCAGCAAGCATAAAAGTAATTGGTGATGCAAAGGTTGGAGATACAATTACAGATTCTGAAAGACCAGCATCAGAACCACTTATAGGGTACAAACCTGCAGTACCTATGGTATATTGTGGTATCTATCCAACTGATGGTGCAAGATACGGAGAGCTTCATGATGCTCTTGACAAGCTGCAGCTGAATGATGCTTCATTGGTATTTGAGCCTGAAACATCACTTGCACTTGGTTTTGGCTTTAGATGTGGTTTTTTAGGACTGCTTCATATGGAGGTAATACAGGAAAGACTTGAAAGAGAATATAATCTTGATCTTATTACAACTGCTCCAAGCGTTATATATAAGATTATGAAAACAAATGGAGAATTAATAGAGCTTACAAATCCTACAAACATGCCTTCTCCAGCTGAAATAGATTATATGGAGGAACCAGTTGTAAATGCATCACTTATCTGCCCATCAGAATATATAGGAGCAGTAATGGATTTATGCCAAAATAAAAGAGGAATTCAAAAAAACATGGAATATATTGAAGCTACAAGAGTGGTACTACATTATAGGCTCCCTTTAAATGAAATAATATATGACTTTTTCGATGCATTAAAATCAAGAACAAAGGGGTATGCATCACTAGACTATGAGCTATCAGGTTATGAGAGAACTGAGCTTGTTAAGCTTGATATTTTACTAAATGGTGAGATTTTAGATGCACTTACTCAAATTGTTCCAAAGGAGAGGGCATATGCAAAGGGAAGAGCGGTATCAGAAAAACTTAAGGAAGTAATTCCAAGACAGATGTTTGAAATTGCCATACAGGCTGCAATTGGAGCAAAGGTTATTGCTAGAGAGACTGTAAGAGCATTAAGAAAGGATGTACTCGCAAAGTGCTATGGAGGAGATATTACTAGAAAGAAGAAATTGCTTGAAAAGCAAAAGGAAGGTAAGAAGCGAATGAAGCAAATTGGTTCTGTAGAGGTACCTCAGGAAGCATTTATGGCAGTACTTAAGGTAGAATCATGATAAAGTCCCTATATGTTCATATTCCATTTTGTATAAAAAAGTGTTTATATTGTGATTTTAACTCCTATTCTAATAATGAACTTCAAGATGTTTATACTGATGAGCTTATAAATGAAATCAAGAAAATAGATGTAAAAAAATTTAAAACAATTTTTGTTGGTGGGGGTACTCCCACCATTTTGTCTTTAAACAATCTTAATAAGTTATTAAAGGTGTTGAGAAAGTTTAGTCCTAATGAATACACATTTGAATCAAACCCAGGGACAATAACCGAAAAAAACTTGAGCCTGCTTATAGAAAATGGCGTAAATAGGTTGTCTATTGGCCTCCAAGCCTGGCAGGATTCCCTTTTAATGAAGCTTGGAAGGATACACAGCCTTAATGATTTTTTGGATGGCTATGCTGCTGCAAGAAGGGCCGGTTTTAAAAATATTAACATTGACTTGATGTTTGGAATTCCTGATCAAAGGATGGAAGATTGGGTAGAAACAATAAAAAATGTTATAGCTATTAACCCAGAGCATGTATCCTGCTATAGTCTGATTATTGAAGAAGGAACTCCATTTAATAGGCTATATGATGAAAATAAATTGAATCTAGTTGATGAAGATATTGAACGAGATATGTATCATTTTGCAATAAATGAATTAAAAAAGGCTGGATACCAGCATTATGAAATATCTAATTTTTCTAAAAAAGATTTTGAATGTAAGCATAATATAACCTACTGGAATCTAAATGAATATTTAGGAGTTGGTGCAGGAGCTCATTCATATGTTGATAATAGAAGATTCTCCAATATTAAAAACCTGACTCAGTATATAAAAGGTGCAGGAGAAAATAATATTATTGAAGAATGCTCAAAGCAAACAAATAATGATTTGTTATCTGAGTACATGTTTTTAGGCTTAAGAATGATGGAGGGAATTTGTAAAAAAGATTTCGAAAAAAAATTTGGAGAGAGTATTGAAAAAATATATGGAAATGAAATAACCAACCTAATACAAAAGGGACTTATTACTGATGACAACAATAATATAAAACTTACTGAAAAAGGAATTGATTTTTCAAACCATGTATTTGTTGAATTTTTGAAATAAATATGAAAATTTTATAAATTAATCTCTGACATATTGACAAATTTATTCAATAGTGATATTTTTAAATCGTAATATTAGCACTCAACAAGCATGAGTGCTAACAAAAAGGAGGTGGAAGCAGTGGAATTAGATGATAGGAAAAAGATTATACTAAATACAATCATTAAGGATTATATTCAGAATGCAGAACCTGTTGGCTCTAGAACCCTGGTTAAAAAGTATGAAATGGGACTAAGTTCAGCCACTATTAGAAATGAAATGTCTGATTTGGAGGATTTGGGATATTTAGAACAACCTCATACTTCTGCAGGAAGAATTCCTTCTGATAAGGGTTATAGATTATTTGTAGATAAGCTTATGAAGGTTAATTCACCTTCTAATGAAGAGATAATTACAATTAAAAGTTTTATGCAATTGTCTACTATTAATGAAATTGAAAAAATAATGAAAAGAACTACAAAGCTGCTTTCACAAATAACAAAATATACATCTGCAATGCTCACTCCACAGTTAAGTAAGAGTACAGTAAAATCCATACAACTTATTGAAGTAACACAAAATGATGTATTAGCTGTTATTGTTACT
>JBEQBT010000205.1:0-6273 GCA_041639705.1 Clostridiaceae bacterium
GATGCCCACATCGACAGGTCATTAACGTGGTAGGCGATACCTACATCAATTGTGGGAATCCCATATGCCGAAAATAACATGCCGATGTGGGCATCGGCCACTACAGTGCACGTTATTCTCAATGTAGAGGTGAACACTGTTAGCAACCACGACGCATTATCACACTATTATTCATTATTTATATTTCTCTATTTTATCATACCCTCAATAACTCCATATGCTGCTTCAAGAGCTTCTAATACCTTGCTCTTATCCTTGCCACCGGCTTGAGCCATATCTGGCCTTCCACCGCCGCCGCCTCCTGCAATTTTAGCAACTTCCTTTACTATATTACCTGCATGACCTCCAGATGCTATAGCATCCTTACTAAGCATTGATATAAATGTAATCTTATCATCCTTTGTACTTGCAAGTACAACTGCAGATTTACCAAGTTTATCTCTTAGCTTGTCACCTAATTCTCTTAGTCCATCAACATCAGTATTAACAACTGCTGTAACTACCTTTACTCCCTTAATGTCCCTAGCATTGGTAATAATATCCTCTGCTGCTCCAGCAGCCATATTTGACTTAAGTGTATCAATTTCCTTTTCCTTATCCTTTAGCTCAATAAGTAGAGCCTCAACCCTTTTCTCAATGTCCTTTGGAGATGTTTTAAGTATTCCTGCTATATTCTTTTGAACATCCTCAAGATTCTCTACATATTTAACTGCACCATTTCCTGTTATTGCTTCAATTCTTCTAACACCTGCTGCTACTCCACCCTCTGACAATATCTTAAATAATCCTATGGTAGATGTATTAATAACGTGGGTTCCACCACAGAACTCCATACTGAAATCACCAGCTTTTACTACACGAACAACAGTTCCGTATTTTTCCCCAAATAGAGCAGTAGCGCCCATTTTTTTTGCTTCATCTATTGATGCTTCAATAGTTTCAACAATTAATGACTCCATTATCTTGTCATTAACTAATCTTTCAATTTCTTTCAAATTTTCATGGCTTATTGCTTCAAAATGGGTGAAGTCAAATCTTAATCTATCAGGTGTTACCAACGAGCCAGCCTGCTCCACATGATTTCCTAATACCTTTTTCAAAGCAGAATGTAAAAGATGGGTAGCAGTATGATTTCTTGCTATATCCATTCTTCTTATCATATCTACTTTTGTTTTAACACTATTTCCAATTCCAATTTTTCCATAAATAATTTTTCCAATATGAATTATCTTTCCATTTGGTGTCTTTCTACAGTCTTCTATTTCAATTTTGGCTCCCTCATTAATTATAATGCCCTTGTCACCTACCTGACCTCCCATTTCTGCATAGAAGGAGGTATTATCAATTATGAGTGAAACCTCATCACCAGCTTCGACTGACTCAACGTTTTCACCATTTTTTATAATAGCAAGTATTCTGCCCTCTGTCTCAAGGTTATTATATCCTAAGAATTCTGTGCACATTTCGTGTGGAAGTGTTGAATACACATCAATGTCTCTTCCAAGAAGATTAGTTTCCTCCCTTGCTGCCCTTGCTCTTTCTCTTTGTTCCTTCATCTCCTTGTTAAAACCTTCCATGTCCATTCCTAAGCTGTTCTCTTCTAATATTTCTTGAGTTAATTCAAATGGAAATCCATATGTGTCGTAGAGCTTAAATACTTTTTCTCCACTTAATATCTCTTGCTTTTCATTTTTAAGCTCATCAATATATTGGGTAAGTATTCCTATTCCCTGATCTAATGTTTCATCAAATCTTTCTTCCTCAAGCTTTATTATCTTTTTAATATAATCCTGCTTTTCTTCAAGCTCAGGGTATGCATCCTTTGAATTATCTATAACAACATCACATAATTCCCATAGGAAAGCTTCCTTAATACCTAATAGCTTACCATGCCTTGCAGCTCTTCTTAGAAGCCTTCTTAAAACATATCCTCTGCCTTCATTTGAAGGCAGTATACCATCGCTTACCAGGAAGGTTACACTTCTAATATGGTCCGTAATTAATCTTAAAGACATGTCTGTTTTCTCATCAAAGCCATGTTTAGAATTTGCTGCTTTACAAACTGAATTGAGTATATTTTTCATGGTATCAATTTCAAATATACTTCTTACTCCCTGCATTATAGTAGCCATTCTCTCAAGTCCCATACCAGTATCAATATTAGGGTATTTAAGTTTAATATAGTTTCCATTTTCGTCCTTATCAAATTGAGTAAATACAAGGTTCCAAAACTCTACAACTCTGTCTTCTTCAGAAGCATTAACAAATTCTTCAACAGTGGATATTACTCCTTCTCCCCTGTCATAATGTATTTCAGAACATGGTCCGCATGGTCCAAGGCCATGCTCCCAAAAATTATCCTCCTTGCCTAATCTGTAAATTCTTTTAGGATCAATATCTGTAGTTCTAACCCAAATATCAAATGCTTCATCATCATCTAAATATATAGTTACATATAACCTATCCTTGGATATTTCCAATACCTTTGTTACAAATTCCCATGCCCATGGAATAGCTTCCTCTTTAAAATAATCTCCAAATGAAAAGTTGCCAAGCATTTCAAAAAATGTTGCATGTCTTGAAGTCTTTCCTACCCTCTCAATATCTCCAGTTCTAACGCATTTTTGACATGTTGCCATCCTTTTTCTTGGAGGTACTTCTTGTCCTGTAAAATATGCCTTTAATGGTGCCATTCCTGCATTTATTAGCAATAGACTCTTATCATTCTGTGGGACAAGTGAAAAGCTTGGAGCCCTTAAGTGTCCTTTGCTTTCAAAATATGATAGATATTTTTCTCTTATTTCGTTTGCTCCTAAAAACTTCATAATATTCCTCCTTTATAATAAAAAACCTCCATCCCATAAAGGGACGAAGGTTCAAAACTTCCGCGGTACCACCCAGATTACCATTAAGGTCTCTCAATGCATATAACGAATGCCTTCGCCTCAGCCTAATTAATTTCGGCAGGGAACTCCAGGACTGCTTCCGATAAATCTTCTAAAGGCTTTCACCAACCGCCTTCTCTCTATAAGTAAGATGTTATCCTACTACTTCCCTTCATTGTCATAGTATTAATTGATTTTGATTAATTATACAAGATACAATTTACATTGTCAATTACTTGTTGATATAGTTATTAACAAGTTTTTAATACATATTTCTAACTGAATATTTTATTATTACCTTTACTATTGCAGCTAGTGGAACAGATAGTAAAAGTCCCCATCCTCCAAAATATGTACCTCCAAGGAGTATAATTATCATAATAAATACAGGATGAATACCAAGAGTATCACCCATTAGCTTCGGTGCTATTACTGAGCTTTCAAATTGCTGAATAACAATAAAAACCACTGCAACCATAATAGCTTTATTCACTGATTGGGTTATTGCTGCTAAAAATGCAGGTACGAAACCTATTATAGGTCCAAAATAAGGTATAAAATTTGTAATTGCGTTTATAAATGCAATTATAATTGGAAACTTAACATTTAAAATAAGCATAGTAACAAATGTTAATAAAAATATTACCAGTGAAAGTATTAATTGGCTCCTAATAAAGGATGATAAAACACTATCAACCTCACTCCATAATTCTGATGTTTTTTTCCTAATACTTATTGGTATAATATTTTTAATAAGTTTAAGAAAATGTTCACTATCAATTAAAAAGTAATAAATAAATATAGGAGTTAATATGTATGTAGGCAGCTTCATTGTAAAATTAATTAGTTCATTAAAAAAATTATTAAGATACTCTAGTCCAATTTTCTGAAGTTTAATAATATTGCTATCTAGTGCATTTTTTAAGTATTTAGGCATTCCATCCATTTTAATATTACCAATATATTTTGTTATTGAAGCTTTGTATTCATCCGAATTGTTTAATATATTCATTGCATCCCTAATAATCCCAGGAATAATATAATAAATTATAATTACAACAAAACTCATTAAAAACAAAATTGAAAGTATAACAGCTGTTTTTTTACCTACCCCTCTATGAATTAGTAACTTTACTAATGGGTTTAGAATATATGCAAGTATAAGCGAGATTAGTATTGGTTCTATTATAGATCTTGATAAATATATAATTAAAAGTACAAATAAAATAAATATGATTATTACTACTTTTTTTAAATTATCCTTCTTCATTTAATCATCCTCTTGTAAGCTTCCATATGGACATATCATTATATATATTTAATTTATTATCCTTAATAATTATTTTATTCTGACCAAATATTGTTTCTTCATCCACAAGAATCACTCTTCTTCCCTCCATCATATCCTCAACAAAACCTCTAGAACATAAAATTGCCTTTACAATCCCTGTATCCTCATCTAAAATTGCATCCTTCATCTCTCCAATAGCATTACCATTAGAATCAATAATTGGCCTATCTATATAGCTATTAAGCATTTTGCAGCTATTTTTAACAACAACATTCTTATCAATTTGAAATAGATTACCCTTTACCATTAAATTTTCTCCAAAATGCTTTATGTCATTTAATTTTAATACATATGAATGTGAAAGTGGCGTTTTTTTTATAACTATACAAGAATAAATTCTTTTGCTTCTGCTATCAAATATACAATCTTCAACAACACCCTTACCTTCTCCACCTTCATCAATTACACTGCATCCTTTAATATCTAAATACTTCATCACATGCAACACACCCTATGTTTTATGTTTGTTTATCCTATTATTATTTACTAAGTTTGCAGGTTTATTACATGAAAATTATTTAAATTACATTTTTTATGAACATTATTGGGTTTTATTTGATTGATGAATAGTATAGAAAGAATGTGTCGCAAATTAAAATCAAAACCATGATAGAACCGTAGTGGTCGATGCCCACATCGACAGGGCATCAACAGTGTAAGGGATACCAGCATCAACTGTGGAAATTCCATGCATCGCAAATACCCAAGCCGATGTGGGCATCGGCCACTACAGTGTACTGCTTTTTCAATATAAGGGAACAGTGTTCAACCTTACCCAGAAGTTACGACGCATTACCACACTAATGCAACCATTTCTAGGCATAAAAAAGCTCTGAAACACCAACGTGTTTCAGAGCTTTAACCGCTTATAATTTCTACAATATTGCCTTAATTATTCCACCACCAACCACTATTTCATTGTCATAAAAAACTACTGACTGACCTTTAGTAATCGCTCTTTGGGGGGAATCGAATTTAACTACAACTCCGTTTTTATATGGAGATATTATTGCTGGAGTTTCTTTTGCGGAGTATCTTATTTTTGCAGTTGCCTCCATATCACCCTTTAAATTTTCAAATGGAATAAAATTAACATTCTCAGCGTACAAAGCGGTCTTAAATATATCTTCTTCATTTCCTACAACAACTGTATTATTTTCAGGAACTATATCACTGACAAATACTTGTTTGCCAATTGCTAAACCAAGTCCCTTTCTTTGACCAATAGTATAATATGTAATACCTTTATGTTGTCCTAATATATTGCCATTATTATCAACAAAATTACCAGGTTTTACTTTTTCAGGTGCTCTTGTCTTAATAAAGTCTCCATGATTATCATCTGGAATAAAACATATTTCCACACTATCAGGCTTTTTTGCAACAATAAGACCTATTTCCTCTGCAATTTTACGAGTATTTTCTTTTGTATAATCCCCAAGAGGCATTAAAGTATGCTCAAGTTGATTTTGATTTAAGTTATAAAGTACATAGGTCTGATCTTTTTTTGAATCCTTTGATTTTAAAAGCAATGTTCTTCCAGTATTTTCATCCTTAACTACCTTTGCATAATGTCCAGTTGCAACATAATCAGCTCCAAAAACATTTGCTTTATTCAGTAATTCGTCAAACTTAATGTGCTTATTGCAAGCAATACAAGGGTTAGGTGTATTTCCTGCTAGATATTCATCAACAAAATAATTAATTACCTTTTTCTCAAAAACTTCTCTAAAGTTTAAAACATAAAAAAATATTCCTAGCTTGTCAGCTACCTTTCTTGCATCGTTTACATCTTTCAGAGAGCAACAGCCGTCTTCTCTTTCTTCAAATTCCTTGTTTTTAGGTGTTACCTGCATAGTAATTCCAATAACATCATAACCCTGCTCTAGCAATAAATAAGCAGCGACCGCGCTGTCAACGCCGCCGCTTAAACCAACAACTACTTTTTTCTTCATAACATCACCTATTCATTTTCTCCCTGGTAATGCTCGTGTCCTGTAAGGTTATCCTTCCATGCTTCTAAACCATTCTTAACCC
>JBEQBT010000206.1:0-6232 GCA_041639705.1 Clostridiaceae bacterium
GGGTTACACCAGTTTCCAACGTAGACACTTCCTTATATGGACTAAGTGTCTGCACAACCCCTTGTGATACAAGGAGAATAGCCAGGGCTATGGACAGAGGCATCAATACGTAAATAGTAACTCTTGATAAATCTTTCCAAAAATTTCCAATAGTATTTTTCTTTTTTATGATAAAACTTCTTATCAATGCAAATGAAACTGCAATGCCTGTGGCTGCTGAAACAAAATTCTGAACAGTAAGCCCAATAGCTTGTGTAAAGTATGATAATGTTGATTCCCCTGCATAAGCCTGCCAGTTTGTATTAGATATAAAACTAGCTGCAGTATTAAATGCAAGATGCCAGCTTGTAGCTCCCATCTTCTCTGGATTAAGAGGTAATACATTTTGCATTATAAGTAGAAGAAACACACTAATCAATCCAATAATACTGAATAAAAGAACTGACAAAGCATATTTTTTAGGACTCATCCCATCCTCATCCTGTATTCCCATAATTTTGTATATACTTCTTTCCACTGGAGAAAGTATAAATGATAAAAATACCTTCTGTCCTGTCATAACTTTATAAATATAATTTCCAAAAGGAATTGAAAGAATAACCAGTAATACGATAAATAAAACATCTTGAACAATAATAAAGCTCATAATAATAACACTCCATCTTTAATATTTTTAGTATCACTATCAATACAATAAAAGTTTGTAGAATTCCATATGTCAGTATCTGATAATGATCACATGATAAATTCTATCAGAAATAATATAAATATGATGTTAAAATGCTACAGCATGTGTGAAGATTGTGTTAAGATACCACCTATATTATGTTACTATTAAAAATTAGTGCTACTTACAGAAAAATTTCAATAAAAATTAGCGTCAAGCTAAAATTGACGCTAATTTTTTTCATAATATTAAATATTCTTTATTTAACCTTTCTTACTACATCGATAATACTTCCATCCCTGTATTCAACTATTCCAATTACTTTTTCATCATATTCAATTTTGTCAGGGATTCCAACAACATTTTCCGCTTTATCCTTTAATTCCTGAATAGTGAATACTGGAGTACCTATATTTTTGAAGTCTTCAATTAAATCTTTTCGACCTGGATTTATTGCTATACCTAATTCAGTAACTAATACATCAATGCTTTCACCAGGTGTAATAACAGTATTCACAGTATCAACTACACATGGTATTCTTCCTCTTATTGATGGCGTAACAATAATAGTTAATTTTGCACAGGCTGCTGTGTCCGAGTGACCTCCTGAAGCACCTCTTAGAACACCATCAGAACCAGTCATAACATTTACATTAAAATCCGTGTCTATTTCAAGAGCTGATAGAACAACCACATCGAGCTTATTTGCAATACATCCCTTATTATGAATGTTCGCATAGAAGGATGAGTCAATTTCATGGTGCATTGGATTTTTATCTATAGACTCAACAGCATACAAGTCAAAATCCTGAACATCAAAAATATGCTTTATCAAGCCTTCTTCCAGCATTTCAGCCATAGGCTTTGTTATCCCACCTAATGCAAAGCTTGCCTTTATTTCCTTTTCAATCATTTTATCTCTTAAAAATCTAGTTACAGCAAGTGCAGCACCTCCTGTTCCTGTTTGAAAGGAAAAACCATCCTTAAAGTATTTAGATTCCGTTATTACCTTACAAGCATATTCTGCAATCAACAGCTCCTTTGGATTTTTTGTGTACCTTGTAGCTCCAGAAGCTATTCCAGCAGGATCTCCAATTTTATCAATTTTTACTACATAATCTACATTAGTTTGTAATATACTTGCAGGAGCATTTGGAAAATCAACTAGACAATCTGTAATTATAACAACCTTGTCTGCATATAGGGCATCAATCATTCCATAGCCTAATGAGCCGCAATTAGCAACTCCCCGTGAACCACTTGCATTACCGTATTCATCTGAAGAAGCTGCACCTAAAAATGCTACATCAATCTTAATCTCACCAGTTTCAATTGCCCTTGCTCTTCCACCATGTGATCTTATAATAACCGGCTCATCCATTAGCCCTTTAGAAATTCCCTCTGCAAGGCCACCCCTTAATCCACTGGTTGAAATTTTTGTGATTACTCCATTTTTTATGTGCTCTATTAATGGCTTGTGTATTGAACCAAGAGAGCTTGGGGCTAATGTTATATCTTTTATTCCCAGCTTTGCTATGGTATCAACTACGATATTTAAAATATAGTCCCCTTCTCTGAAATGATGATGAAAGGAAATAGTCATTCCATCCTTTAAACCACACCCTTTAATCGCCTCTTCAATATTATCTAACAGTTTATTTTCACCAGGTTTAACGGGCTTAATTTCAGGTGCAGCTTTTAAAATACTTGAATCCAAGGAAAATTCACTTTGATATAGCTTTCTGTCCTTAATAATATTTTCTGGAATATCTCTTCCTATACTATTCTTCATCTTCCGGGACCTCCTTATACAAGCCTACCGCCTCTGCTAGCTGCAGCAACCTCTCTGCCCTCTCTATAATAGGCTTGTCAATCATCTTTCCATTTAAAGAAATAACTCCATATCCTTGCTTTTGTGCCTCCCTTGCAGCTCTAACAATATCAATTGACTTTTTTACTTCCTTATCTGTTGGTGAAAAAATTTCGTGAACAGGCTTTATTTGCTTTGGATTAATAACAGACTTACCATCAAAGCCAAGCTGTTTTATCAATTCTACTTCTCTTCTAAAGCCCTCTTCATTATCGATATCTGAATAAACAGTATCCAGTGCATAAATTCCCGCAGCCCTTGCAGCAATAACAATCTGACTTCTAGCACCTAATAGTTCCATACCATCAGGATACCTTTTTGACTTAAGATTTGTTACATAATCCTCTGCACCTAATGCAATACCAATAAGTCTCTTACTTGATGCTGCAATAGAGTATGCATTTATTACTCCGATAGCACTCTCAATAGCGGCCATCATTTTAGTACTTCCTACTCTTCCTATCTTTCTTTCTACCTCTTCAATAACAGCCTCTACAGCCAATATATCTTCTTTTGTCTCTGTCTTTGGTAATCTTATAACATCTGCTCCAGCTCTGACAGTTGCTTCAATGTCCTCTCTTCCATATGGATTATCAAGCCCATTAATTCTAACCACTATTTCTGTATCACCATAATCCAGTGACTTTATTGCATTATGAACCAGAAATCTTGCTGAATCCTTCTCAGAGATTGCAACTGCATCCTCAAGGTCAAACATTAAGGAGTCTGCTCCATAAAGGCCTGCATCCTTTAGCATTCCGGGATTATTTCCTGGAACAAACAGCATGGTTCTTCTTAATCGTTCCATTAATCCATTACCTCCCATCCATACTCTTGATTAATTCCGCAAGCCCTATAGGCTGCACACTCCACTCTTGCCCTAATTGTGCAATCTAATGCTCCCTTATCCCTAGCAACTACCCTGACATTATTTATTTCAAGCTTTTCCAAGGTATCTTTAATAACCTTCCTAATTTGTTTTCCAAATTGCTTTTCTACACTGCTTTTCAGTTCAATTTCTATCCCTTTATCCTCATTTGATACAAGTATTATTTGAATGTCACATGATTCCAAAGTTCCTGCTATTGCATCCTTTTTAATTCTCATAACATTCCCCTTCCCCAATAATGTATAAATTTTTATTATTGTCTATGTTTAAATACTGTTGACTTTCTATTTCTCCATGTAGGGGCGAACAGTGTTCGCCCGCTATTACCCACCATTAAACAAAAGATATCTCAAATCACAGTACTTTAGGGCGAACACTGTTCGCCCCTACATTTTGAGTATTACCTACAAAACCTATATCCTCTGTTAATATTAATCAAATCCCTTAAAATTGATGCTGCAGCTGGTAAAACACCAGAGGCTCCTCCCATAATTGTTAAATCACCTAAAACATCAGTGGTATAACGTACAGCTTTGTTTTTACCATCCACTCCATAAAGAGGATGGCTTGGATCTAATTTTTCAAGTTTAACAGTCATATGCATTTTCCCATTTTCTCTTAAGGTTTTACCAACAAGCTTATATTTTTTTCCTTCTGCCAAACAACTTTTAACTTCTTTAGGTGTAATATTTGTAATCCCCTCTACTGAAATATCCTTAAGCTGCTTATCTTCATTCATCAAAACATTTGTCAGAATTAACAATTTTGAAGCGGTATCCCAGCCCTCAACGTCCATTGCAGGATTTGTTTCTGCAATTCCAAGCATCTGTGCCTTTTTCAGAACCTCCTGATAGGCCGCACCACTATTCTCCATCTCATTTAATATGAAATTTGTAGTACCATTGAGTACTCCTTCAATTGAAAGAATGTCAGACCCTGCAAGATCTATCACTCCTCCATTTATTGAAGGTAAAGCTCCTCCAGTAGTACAGCCAATACCCAATTGGGCTCCATTTTTTAGTGCTATATTTTTTAAGGCCATATATGCTAATAGAATTGGTCCTTTGTTGGCAGTAACAACATTTATGCCATTTTCAAGTGATTTCCTAATGTGTGTCATGCCAGGCTCTCCTGTTTCCTTGTTTGTTGGTGTCATTTCTATTACAACATCTACATCCATAATTTCAAGCATTTTTTCAAAGGAAATCTCTAAACTTCCTCCTTTAGAATATTTTGTAATGTCCTTTTCTTTTACTCCAAACTCTATAAAATCTTGTATATCAATTCCTTCTGAATTGTATACGCCACCGTTACGGCCAATTATATAATTTACTTGGACTTTTAGACCTTCCCTATGTAAATAATCTTTTTTCAAATTAATCAACTCTACAAATGCTCTTCCAACTCCTCCATAGCCAATAATAGCAACTCTCATAAATGACTCTCCTTTTGTTCTTTTATGCAAGTAAAGTATTAAGATGCTTTGCAGTTAAATGGAGCCATTCCTCTGAAGTAACAACATTCTTATTAGCAGCTTCCGATAATTCAGCTAAATCCTTTGTGATAATTCCCTGATCAATTGTCTCAATACATGCAATTTCAAGCTTGTTTGAGAAATTCACAAGCTCTGGAATTTCATCAAGTTCTCCACGTTTTCTTAGTGCTCCAGTCCATGCAAATATTGTAGCCATTGGGTTTGTTGAAGTTTTCTCTCCCTTTAGGAAGTTATAGTAATGCTTCTGAACAGTACCATGGGCCGCCTCATATTCAAAATTCCCCTCTGGAGAAACAAGTACTGATGTCATCATTGCAAGACTTCCAAATGCAGTTGCAACTAGATCTGACATAACATCACCGTCATAGTTTTTGCATGCCCAGAGCATTCCACCCTCTGACTTTACCACACGTGCAACTACGTCATCGATTAAAGTATAGAAATATGTTAGGCCTGCTTCCTTGAACTTGTCCTCATAGGATTCACTATATATCTTATTGAATATATCTCTAAAACGAGCATCATAAATTTTAGAAATTGTATCCTTTGCAGAGAACCAAAGGTCAATTTTCTTATCTAATGCATAGTTGAAACAGGATTTTGCAAAGCTTTCTATTGATTTGTCAACATTATGCATTGCCATTAATACACCTTGACCTTTAAACTCATGAACACTCTGTCTATACAATTCTTCACCCTTGCTGTTAGTAAATATAAGTTCTGCCTTCCCAGCTTCTGGAACCCTGTATTCAACATTTTTATAAATATCACCATATGCATGTCTTGCAATTGCAATTGGTTTCCTCCATGTTTTTACATATGGTTTAATTGTGTTTACAATAATTGGTTCACGGAAAACTGTACCATCAAGTATAGATCTTATTGTTCCATTAGGACTTTTCCACATTTCCTTTAAATTGTATTCCTTTACCCTGTCAGCATTAGGAGTTATTGTTGCACATTTTACACCAACACCATATTTTTTAATAGCTTCTGCAGATTCGTGTGTAATCTTATCATCAGTGTTATCTCTTTCCTTTAATCCTAAATCATAGTATTCTGTTTTGAGATTAACATAGGGTATAATAAGTATGTCCTTGATCATTTTCCAGAGTATTCTGGTCATTTCGTCTCCATCCATCTCAACTAAAGGAGTCTTCATTTCAATCAATTTACTCATAATTCTACTTCCTTTCCATATTTACTGATTATGTTATGTTTTATAGAAATGTTGAATATCTGTAGGTGTAGGGGCGAACAGTGTTCGCCCGTTATTTCGCATTACATGAGAGGATAATATAAATCCCAGGT
>JBEQBT010000207.1:0-6196 GCA_041639705.1 Clostridiaceae bacterium
GTTGGGGAACAAAGGAAAAATCAGATGAGGATATTTTAAAAGTATTAAAGAGTGCGGAAGATTATATGTATAAGCATAAAGTTATTGAGAGTAATAGCACGAGAGGGAATATAATAAGCACAATTGTAAATACCCTTCATGAAAAAAATCCAAGGGAAGAGAGACATTCAAAAAGAGTAAGCGAGTTATGCCAACAGATAGGTATGGTCATGGGATTGCCTAAAATCGAAATAAATAAGCTTAAGGCTGGCGGATTACTTCATGATATAGGTAAAATTGCAATAGATGAGGGAATACTCAATAAATCTGGGAAGCTTACAGAACAAGAATGGAATGAAGTAAAAAGGCATCCTGACATAGGGTATAGAATATTAAGCTCGTCACCTGAAATGGCAGAGCTAGCCCAATGCATTCTATTTCATCATGAGAAGTATGATGGTACAGGCTATCCACAAGGACTAAAGCAAGATGAAATTCCTCTTTTATCAAGAATAATAGCTATTGCAGATTCATATGATGCAATGACAGGTGAGAGAACATATAAAAATATTATTGATAAAAATATGGCTATTGAAGAACTTGTTAAGAATAAAGGAATTCAATTTGACCCATATGTAGTTGATAGTTTTATTGGAAAGGTTTTAAATACTGCATAGATTACTTTTTATTCCACACCTTTAAGAGTTTTCGCTGTATTATATATACTTCATAGGTCAATTTGAAAATATGAAATGGTTTACAAAAGAGCAACAAAGTAAAATATATTAAATATAAGTATAGTATGAACCATCTTGATACTTTATTGTTGAATCTTGATTCTGTACTATGTCCTCCCCAAATAAAGTCTTGTCACGAAAAATAAAGTTCTGTCACTGAAAATAAAGTCTTGTCACAAGCTTTGATCTTAAGGGGTAAGGCTGAACCAATATAAATCTAGAATAATACTAGAAAAAACACTAGACCAACAACGCTCAAACCTTGATAAATAAGAATTGAAAGGGAAAATGGAAAGCTTATCAGAGCAATCCTTTTTCCTTTTTTCTTTTCCCTTAACGCTGCCCCGTGACACAACTTTATTTACTTATTTTGAACCTTTACTTGATGATTATTTGAAAAAATATAAGAAAAATCATCTGTAATGTCCAAGATGAAAAAAGACAGGATAAAATAATGGAAAAGAAAAATGGATTGATTTTACTGGGTTTGTAAAGGTTTTTATGACATAACTTTATTTGCAGAATGACAGGACTTTATTTGGGGGTTATATAGTTAGTATTAAGAAAATAAGGTAAAAAGTTTTAAGAAAAAATTTTTTCAAAGAGGGATTTCGATTAAGTTTTGTCATAATGAAAATAAAGTTTTGTCACTGGATTTTTTTTATAAGGTGACAAGCATAAAGTAGCAAGTTATAAATCAAAAATCAAGAATCAAGAATCAATATTCAGATAAATATTAATAAAAATTGTACATCAGTATAAATATAAAAATATAAAAGTAGGAAAGCTATTGAATTTACTATGCAACAACTTTGCTTTATATTGTTTCCCAATATAAAGTGATTTGAAGATTAATAGCTTGATTAAAAAGAATGAATATATAGAAAAAGCTATAGAGATGATTAAAAAGCAGCATAATGTTTAGGCATCATCACTTCTCTAGTTTCGTATATAGATTAAAAACAAACTAAAAGAGACTGAACAAACAACCTCTTTAATAATCATATTATTTTTTAATGATATGGTTTTTCTTTATATTCCTCCAGCCATACTTCATAATATGGGTTGGTCCATGTAGTCCCATCATAATATTCAACTTCCTTAACACAAGCGAGAAATTTTTTCGCATTCACTTCTTTGTCAAATCCTCCAGTTAACGCCCACCCATAGCCTGAACCAAAACTCTGACCTGGCTGTATGTTATTTTCTGCATTCCCATCTTGAACAAAATCAGGGCTTAACCACCCAGTTTTTACAGGGTATCCGGCACTATCGAATCCCATCCAAGAAATCGAAAACTTTTTCACTACTTTTTTTGTATTATTTCTAACTACAATTGAAATATTGGTACCGTCAAGCCAGTCTGTAAATGTACTTATTTTTTCTACACTTACTTCTTGGGATTTTATTAATTCTGCTATTTTCTGTTTTCTCTCCGCTGCTTTTATTTTTTCATTTATTTTAGTATAGCCTATCTGCTTTGATGTAAAATCAGAATCATTTGGGAGAATTGTAAGAGCATCACTTAATAGTGATAATAGTTTATCGTATTCCTTACTCGAAGCTAACTGTTCTACTTCTTTCAGTATAGCTATTTTACCATACATTGTTTTGATTTAGATAAACTCAAGCTGACCTTTAATGTTAATATAATATCAACTGTCCTTCTTAAATTACTTCAAGTATATACCATTTATATATAAACCATATCAACTATTTTTGATAACCGCTTTAAATAAATATCCAATAGTTTTGTTTCTCTTCATTAACAATAAAATGGAAGTGAATATTTTGACGAAATTTTATCTTAATTTTCTTATTAATATAGTGGAAGTTTTATTACTTAATGATATTTTTTAATAATTCTACGAATTATATTAAAATATTACAAAATTAAACAAAATAATTTGTATAAAACATGGATTTATAGTCATATTATGTTATACTATATTAGGGCAATTGATATAGTTTGAAAAATAATATAGCATAACAAATTTCTTATTAAAGATAACGGTTACAAAATATTAATTAATGTGTACTTAAATAAAATAGCGTATATATTCAAGTTTTGATTTTAATTGAGGGAGGAACAAAACTATGGTCAAGAATTTCAAAATTAAGCATAAATTATTGGCAGCTTTTATGCTTATAGCACTGTTTATGGGGGCAGTCGGTTTCATAGGTATTAATAATTTGGGAAAGGTAGACAGTAACACTAATGACATTTATAATTACAATTTCCAAGCAACCTATATTATGACTGATATGAAGGATAATCTAACACAAATCCGAGCTGATATACTCATGCTGCTTTATGTAAGGGATAATCCCGAACAGAATAAAACCTTGAAACAAAATATAAAAGCAAATGATGATGAAAACAATGTATATATAAGCATATATGAAAAAATGCCAATGAGCGAAGAAGAAAAAAAAGAGTGGCCCATATTTAAACAAAACCTCGAAAATTATGTAAGTTTAAGGAATGAACTTGTTGGTTTAATAGACAATGGAAAATATGATGATGCTGTAAAATTTTTACCTCAAGTTTCTGCTGTAAGAGAAAAGATGCAGGAAAGCCTTGATAAAATTGTTCAACATAATTTAAATGACGGAAAAAACGCATATAGTAACAGCGTGTCAGTATATGATAAATCAAAACAAATCATGATAGTCCTAATGCTAATTGGAGTTGCAGCTTCTATTATGCTTGGGTTTATTTTAAATAAGAATATATCTGTTCCTCTTGCTCTCGCGGTAAATCATTTAAAAATTGTTTCAAAAGGGAATTTTACTCAAGGGGCTCCGGAAAAATATTTAAAAAGAAAAGATGAAATAGGGGACATAGCAAACACAATTGAAATAATGCAAGGTGATTTAACCAATCTTATTAAAAGTATTATTGACAGTTCACAAAACTTAAGTGCATTGAGTGAAGAACTCTCATCGTCTGTAGAGGAAATTGCATCAAAGCTTGAAGCTATTAGCAGCTCTGCATCAGGAATAACAAGCGGTGTTCAGGATACCAGCTCTTCCGCAGAAGAAATAACTGCGTCTGTAGAAGAAGTAAATGCAGGTATTTCACAGCTTTCAGAGAGGGCAATGGAAGGAAACAATAATGCAAGTGATATAAAAGAGCGTGCTTTAAATATTCAGAATGAAGGCAAAAAATCCATAAATAAAATGCAAGAGATGTACCTAGAAAAACAAGAGGATATTTTACATGCGATAGAAGCTGGTAAGGTTGTAGAAAAGATAAAGATAATGGCAGATACTATTGCAAGCATAGCATCACAAACCAATCTTCTTGCACTTAATGCTGCTATTGAAGCTGCAAGGGCAGGGGAACATGGGAAGGGCTTCGCAGTAGTAGCTGAAGAAGTGAGAAAATTAGCGGAACAGTCTACAATATCAGTTGCAGACATACAAAGTACCGTTAAATTAGTTAAGGATGCATTTGATAACCTATCTAACTACGGTAGTGAAATACTCAAATTCATGGAAGAAAAAATAAACCCACAGTTTAATTCCTTTGTTGAAATGGGAACCCAGTATTATGAAGATGCTAATTTTTTGAGTAAGATGTCGGAGGAAGTAGCATCCATGACTGAAGAAATAAATGCAACTGTAGAACAGGTAAGTGCCGCTATACAGGCCATGGCAAATACATCGCAAAAAGTATCGGAAGATACAAATGAAATAGAGGGTAGTATAGGTGATTCTTCACAGGGAATTGAACAGGTAGCAAAGGCAGCCCAGGAACAAGCAGAGCTTGCACTAAAACTTAATGAAATGGTTATGAAATTTAAAATAAACTGAAGACATTGTATTCCCCTTCGGTAGTAAAAGGAGTTTAAAAATGATTAGTGTAAAAAATAAACTAAATATAAAATTATTTATAATTATATTTAGCACCTTTGTAGCTTTTGCAGTTACATATATTTCCCTTTCTCAAGGGATTTACGTAATGTACCAAAATTTATTTTACATCCCAATTTTACTTGGATGTTTTTGGTACGGAAGGAAAGGGTTCATTTTCTCAACCATTATAACCTCATTACATTTCTTTTTATTCATAAATTATACCACTGAAACAATTTTGGAAGAGCTTATAAGATTAATTATATTTATTTCCATTGCACTGATAACCTATAGGTTAACTGATAGTATTAAAAGCCACCAAGCTAAAATTACTAATTTAAATAAATTACTAAAAAGTGACGTTGAAAGGTTCAATAAAGTTGAAATGATGACCCATTTAGGAAATTATGAAATAGACTTGAAAACAGGAAAAACTACATGGTCAGATGAGCTATTTAGGATATTCGGGTATCAACCTGGAAGTTTTGAGCCTACAAATGAAAAAAGGATAGAATTTGCCCATCCTGATGATAAAAAGCTTGTTAAGGAAAGTATTGAAAAAGCCATTAGGCAAAAAGATAGCATGATGATAGATAGCCGAATATTAAAGCCTGATGGAAGCATTCGCTGGATATCATCAATGGGGTATATAGAACTTAATGAAGATGGCGAAGCTGAAAAGCTTATAGGTTCTTTGCTCGATATAACAGATAGAAAACTACTAGAGGAATCATTAGAGGATGAAAAAGAAAGGTTAAGGATTACAATAGCATCTATAGGTGACGGTGTCATTTCAACAGACGTAAGGGGAGAAGTAACAATACTAAATAAGGTGGCAGAACAATTAACGGGCTGGAATAATGAAGAGGCTTTAGGCAAACCCATAGAAGAAGTTTTTAATATAATAAATGAGGAGACAAGAGAAAAATGTGAAAACCCTATACAAAAAGTACTTGAAAGCGGATTAACTGTGAGTTTTGCTAATCATACTGCATTAATATCAAAGGATGGGATAGTTAGGTCAATAGCCGATAGTGCAGCACCTATTAAAAACAACTGTGGCTGTATTGATGGTGCTATACTTGTCTTTAGAGATGTTACAGAGGAGAAACACCGACAGAATGAAATATGTTATATGAGTTATCATGACTCATTGACAGGACTTTATAATAGAAGATTTTTTGAAGAAGAAGTTAAAAGAATAGATACAGAAGAGAATCTCCCTATTTCTATTATTATAGGAGATGTTAATGGACTTAAACTTACTAACGATGCTTTTGGGCATATTGAAGGTGATAAACTTTTAAAGAAAGCAGCAGAAGCAATTAAAAGTGCCTGTAGAGCAGATGATGTTGCAGCACGGTGGGGTGGGGATGAATTTACTATTTTGCTCCCCAAAACAAAAAAAGAAGAAGCAGAAACAATCGTAGGGAGAATTAAGGATGTGTGTTCTGCTATGAAGATTTATTCTATGAATGTTTCAATTTCCTTTGGTTGGGGAACAAAGGAAAAATCAGATGAGGATATTTTAAAAGTATTAAAGAGTGCGGAAGATTATATGTATAAGCATAAAGTTATTGAGAGTAATAGCACGAGAGGGAATATAATAAGCACAATTG
>JBEQBT010000208.1:0-6191 GCA_041639705.1 Clostridiaceae bacterium
TTCATCGGAGCCAATGTATTTTTGTACCATATCAAGCTGCTCAACTGGCACATAAAGGGTGTCTCCCCCCTGATATTGTAAAACAAGATAATCTCTCTTAATACCTTCAATTAAAAGCTCTTTGATGCCTTTGAATATTCCTATACCATGATTTACGTGCACAACATAATCTCCAGTTTTAATATCTGTAAAGCTTTCAATTTTTCTTCCTTTTTTAGGAGGAGACTTAGGTCTATCTTTTTTATCCCTAAATACTTCCTTATCTGATATTATTGAAAGTTTAATTCCTGGAAACTCCATTCCTCTGCTTATGCTTCCTGAAGTTACTACTATTTTTCCTTCAAGCATTTCATCAATATTTTCTTTGTATTCAGAGTTAAAACCCTGTTCCTTAAGAGAACTTCCCAGTCTTTGGGCTCTGGCTTCAGTACCTGCCATTATAAGAATCTTATAATTTTTCCCAGCCTTTGCTCTTATTTCGTCTAGTAAATATTCAATATTACCAGAAAGAGGATTAATTGACATAGTACTAAAATTTACCAGGGATAATGGCTTAAAATCCTCCACTACCCTTGGAAGCATATTCATGGATATATATCTTCTCTCCTTGATTTTTTGAATTATAAAATCATCTTCAAGCATGTACTCTCCCTGGGCTGGAAGCACTTCTCCCTTTTCAAGCATAGACTTAAATATTTCCTGGAATTCCTCAGTTGCATTTTTAATTCTTTGTGATACTCTAGCAGATTCATCAAGTATGATTACTGGATCATTGAAATAGTCTATGAAGTTGACTGTGTTTTTATATATATAAGGAATATAGCTGTCAATTCCATCAAAGTATCTAAAATTCCTTAATTTTTCAATATTCTCTAAAACTCTTCCCTTAAACTTTTCTGCTATGTCCTTATTTTTCTTACTATAGGATTTTAGTCTTGTTTCATAATCCTTTGCAATTCCCTGGATAATGTTGGTTAAGTTCTCTGAGTTCATTATTATTTCTCTTCCAGGGTATATGTTTGTATTGGATATTATATCCTGACTTCTTTGAGTCAATATTTCAAATGTCCTGATTGTGTCTATTTCATCTCCGAAAAATTCTATCCTTACAGGTTCACTGCCCGTTGAAGAAAAAATATCTAATATTCCTCCTCGCTGTGCAAACTGACCTCTTCCCTCAACAATACTTACCCTCTCATATCCAAAATCTGTAAGTTTTGATGAAAGCTCTAATATGTCTATTGTATCTCCAGTAGATAAGGCTAGACTGGATTTATTTAAAACCTCCCTAGGAGGCATTCTATAGAATATTGCATCTATGGAAGTTACTACAATTATTTTTTCTCCATCAAGAACTTTTTTTATTACTTCAAGTCTTTCTCTTTTTACCTCACCTGAGGTAACATCAACATTAAAAACCATTTCCTTAATCGGAAAATAGGCACATGCATCTGTAAAAACTTTTAAATCTTCGTATATTTTTCTTGCTTCTATTTCATTATAGGCTAGAACTAAAACCTGATTCTCCAGATCCTCAAAAAGTCCATAGGAAACAAAAGCCTTTTGTGATTCTGAAAGGCCGTGAATCTGGCAGGGTATTTTATTGTTTTTAAATGCAGCATTAATTATATTGTATTCTTCAGATTGCTTTAAAATATTTACAAGTCCATGAAATCTCAAAAATCCACCCCCTTGACTGGCTGGTTTGTGCAATGTTACTTTGCCTTTTACTATTCTTGACTTACTCTAATGCTATTATACTTGTTCATTGCACTTTGGATTCCACTTTCAATTGTTTCAAGTACTGCATCTGAAGCAGTTTTTATTATTTCAGGAAGATCATTCCTCTCTTCCTCCCTAAACTTGCCAAGCACATATGAAACTAAATTTTTATCAGGTCCGCCAATACCAACTCTTATCCTCGGGAAATCCTGGCTGCCAAGCTGATATATAATGCTTTTCATGCCATTATGTCCTCCATCACTTCCAGATGTTCTAACTCTTATCCTTCCAAAATCAATAGAAATATCATCATAAACAATTATTATGTTTTCAACTGGTATTTTATAGAAGGATGCTGCTTCACTCACACTTATACCGCTTAAGTTCATAAAGGTACCTGGTTTCAAAAATATTGTTTTTTCACCTGCAATATTTGCATCACCCATTAATCCCTTAAACTTAATTCTTGATGTCTCAAATCCCAATTTGGATGAAAGATAATCAACCACTTCAAATCCAATATTGTGCCTGCTGCCCTCATACTCCCTACCGGGATTACCAAGCCCCACTACAAGATACATCCTAAACACTCCCCAGTCAAAAATTTACATATATTAGTATATCATAAACTTTAAGATATACAAAGTATAGTATTTAAAATTAGGGATGAATTAATTCATCCCTAATAGTCTGCACTATCTCCAAGCTTTATTTTAATTTCATTATATTTTCCATCTCTCCAAACCTTGGCAGATACTTCATCTCCAACCTTATGCTTTCTTAATGCATTTTTCAATGTATTTTCATCCTTTATATCTATACCATCAAATACAGTGATTATGTCCTCAACCTTTATCCCTGCCTGTTCTGCAGGACTATTTTTAACTACACTCTTTATTCCTATTCCCACAGGAACATTCCAACCACTTGCAGAATATTGGTCAATAAATACATATCCTATCCCCATGTAGGGCCTGGATACACTACCCTTTTGTATTAACTCGTCAATTATTGGTTTTGCAGTATTAATAGGGATTGCAAAACCCATTCCTTCTGCTGACCCAACCTTTATAGAGTTAATACCTATTACCTCTCCAGCTTCATTAAGCAGTGCTCCACCACTATTTCCAGGGTTTATGGATGCATCTGTCTGTATATATTTATTTGCTTCACCATTAAGAGCTATTTCTCTATTTACCGCACTAATTATCCCTGAAGTTACTGAGCCTGCAAATTCTTCTCCAAGTGGATTCCCTATTGCAATAGCTGTATCACCTACACGTACCTTTGATGAATCACCAAACTTTGCAGTTGGTAAATTCTTAATACCATCTATCTTCAAAACTGCAAGATCAATTGCTTCATCTTCTCCAATAATTTTAGCATCAATCTTTTTTCCTCCTGGAAGAGTAACTGTAACTTTTTTTGCCCCTTCGATTACATGATAATTAGTAACTATATATCCTTCTGAATTAAAAATAATTCCTGATCCTGTTCCACCTTCAGTTGTTCCACCCCAGGCACTTCCAAAGCCTTGACTGTCAACATAATTTGTTACACCAACAACTGCAGGACCAACCACCTCTGCTACCTTAGATATTGATGTTTTAGGCAGGTTTGCAGTTTGAAGTGTATTGCTTGCATTCAATTGATTTTTAGTTGTACCTGTTCCTTCAGGAATATAGTTGTTCTTTACATAATATCCGCCTATAATGCCTCCAATAGACCCTGAAAAAAACACCAACATAATAAGTGATAAAAATCTAATTATTCTCCTTGGCTTTTTTTCCTCAACAAACTTTATTCCGCTTTCCCATGAATTATTCTTTGAAGAATTATTTTCATAATCCATATTAACACCTCCGTTACTATAAATTATAGTCGAGTTTTATAACAAAATTATGAACAAATATTAAAGAAATATATAACATTAGATTACACAAATTTAATTCTAATCGTTGCTGCAACATAATAAAGGAAAGTGGCTTTTCATAGCAATGACAATACATATATTGAAACAAAATTTTTATACAATACTTAATGTAAATATAAACTTGGTACCAATCTCACCAGATTCTACCCAAATATTTTGGTTATGCTGGTTTATGATCTGTCTTGCAATAGAAAGTCCAAGACCTGTGCCTCCACCTGTAGTTCTCGCCTTGTCCACTTTATGAAATCTATCCCAAATATATTGAATTTCATCCTTTGGAATTCCAGGACCATTGTTAAATACACTTACAAGAACCCTATCCTGCCTGATTTCTGTTCGAATCTTAATTTCCCCGTTCTGTGGAACAAATTTAATTGCATTATCCAATAAATTAGTTAATACCTGATCAATTCTATCCTTATCTCCCTTAACCTTTAATCTACTGCCCACCAAGGTTACATCCATTTCTATTTCCTTTTTTTCGATCCTGTCTTCAAACTTAATAACCCTTTCTCTTATGAGTTCATTTATATCAAAGTTCTCAATTCTTAATGAAAACTCACCAGATTCAAGTCTTCCAAGGTCTAACAGATCATTTATAAGTCTTATAAGTCTTTTTGTTTCCCCATGAACTATATCAATATAGTATGGCCATTTCTCCTGGGGAATTGTACCATCAAGCATACCCACTATAAAACCATTAATTGATGTCATTGGTGACCTAAGCTCGTGGGACACATTGGATATAAAATCTCTTCTCATCTTTTCAAGGTTTTGAAGTGAGTCAGCCATATAGTTAAATGACAATGCTAGGTCTCCAATTTCATCATCTGAAACAAGGCTTACTCTTTTATCAAATTCACCACTTGCGATAGCCTTTGCTGTGTGATTTATTTTACCTAGAGGTTTTATTAATATTCTGTTAGAAAAATAGTAGAGAATAATTGCTGAAATAATTATTGCTAGGAAGGCAGATATCCAAATTATAAAGTACACCCTGTCAACGGTATTTTTTATCTCATCCATGGAGGTATGTAAAAACACTCCGCTTTGTACCTGATTATTGATTATAATTGGCATACCAATAGTAAGCTTAGGGGAAGATATTCGTTCAGTAAATGTTCCCCTGTTAATAACTATATTCCCATTCCTTACCTCATCTATTTCTACATTCGTTAGTTGCTTCCCCAGAACATGGTCCTCTTCTTCTCCTGAATATCCAAAAACAACACCATATCTGTCAACAACCCATATTGTGGCACCCATATATCTATCTATAACTGATAGTTCAAATTTCAATCTTTCTTCATCAACTGTCCCATTTATATATCCCGCTACTACCTGATTCAGGTTTTTGCCTTCATTTATAAGAGCCGTAATTCTTTGATTATAGTAGTAGTTGTTAAACCAAAAGGATAAGAAAACTGCTACCATGCAATAGGATATTACTAGTACATAAAAATTTGTAGACATAAGCTTTGTAAAAAGGCTCTTCTTCATTTACTTCACCTCGAATTTATACCCTACTCCCCATACTGTTTTTATTTGCCATTCACTATGTTCTGTTATTTTTTCCCTGATTCTTTTAACATGTACATCTACAGTTCTTGAATCCCCAGGATAATCATACCCCCATACTTCATAAAGAAGCTGATCCCTTGTATATACCCTATTTGGATTTGAAGCAAGATAAAATAGCAGTTCAAATTCCTTTGGAGGCATTTCAAGAGCCTTACCATTGAAATGCACAAGGTATGAATCTGCATCTATTATAAGGTCAGTAAATTCAACAGCTCTCTTATTAGTTTGGGGCTTATATCTTCTTAATACTGCTTTTATTCTTGCTACCAGTTCTTTAGGTTCAAATGGCTTTACAATATAATCATCTGCGCCTAACTCAAGGCCTAAAACCTTGTCAAAGGTTTCTCCCTTTGCTGTAAGCATAATAACAGGCATCTGTGAGGTTTTTCTAATCTCCCTTAGAACATCATACCCATCTAAAACAGGCATCATAATATCAAGTAGAATTAAATCTATCTGCTTTTCATTAAATATTTTAATTGCATCATTTCCACTGTGAGCTATAAAAACCTTATACCCTTCCTTTTGAAGATAGATTTCAATTAAATTACATATGTTTACATCATCATCGACCACAAGTACTTTGGTCTCCACCATATACTATCCCTCCATACTTTTTTTATGATTATAGCAATATTTTCTCATTAAGAATAAATAATTACAATACTATTATGAATTTATACAGCATTAATCACATGATGCTATTATATCATTATTATTAGTATTATTTTTTCACTAATTATGTATTTTTCATGAATATTTTGAATTTGCAGTAGGCAGAAAAATACATAGTGAACTCGTTCAGCTAAAGCTGAACATCGAGACTTCAGGTGGGGACTCTACCCCATCTGAAGCACAAAGTGGAAACTCCACCTTATAGAAGGTGGAGTCTTAGAAATTGATAAAAGAAGCTGTCATTCTGAACGTAATGAAGAATCCTAAGATCCTTCACTAC
>JBEQBT010000209.1:0-6134 GCA_041639705.1 Clostridiaceae bacterium
TGATAGGTGAACTTTATATATTCTGGGATTCTGAAGATAAGGATGAAGCCAATGGTAAGGATAGAGCATATCTTTGTGCTTTTAGAGTTGATAAGAAATTTCAGGGACGTGGATTGGGAAAGATGCTAATGAAAAGAGTTTTATGCAGAGTTATGGAAAAAGGTTTCAATGAAGTGACAATAGGTGTAGATAATGATGATGCCGAGAGATTAACCTGTATGTATAAGTCATGGGAATTCACTGAACTAATAAAACTCCAAAATACTGACTATCATTATATTGATAAAAATAATAATCCAACATATTTTGAGGTTCCATTTTCCTTATATTTAAACAAACTATAGAAAATAGTAAGATTGTACACAATTTTTTTACATTCTTTATTAATCGTAAATCGATGATATATGAAGAATCGTAGAAAAATTTGAATTATGAGGGGGGTGAAACTAATGAATATTAAATGGGAACAAGAATGGGATAAAATATATAAAGACCAAGGAGAAGTTCAATTTGATGTACTACCAACCGTAAGAGTAGCGACAGATATTTTTATTAGAAATGACTGTAAGAGTGTGATGGATTTAGGATGTGGTACAGGCAGGCATTCAATATATCTTGCTCAACAAGGTTTCAAGGTATACGCTACCGATATTTCTCAAACAGGATTAGAAATAACTAAATCAAAGGCAGAAAAACTGAATTTGAGTAATATTGAGTTTGAACAACAGGATATGAGAGATATATCTTTTGACGACAACTCATTAGATGGAATTTTATGTGTGTGGACGACAGGACATGGAACATTAGAGGATTCTCGTAAAAATGTAAATGAAATATACAGAGTATTAAAACCTAATGGAGTAGTAGTTATTGATTATGTTTCAATTTTTGATGAGAATTATGGCAAAGGTAAAGAGATAGAAAAAGATACTTTTATTAATAATGTTGAGGGTGAAGAAAATATACCGCATCATTATTCTACATTCGAGGAGCTGAAAGAATTATATTCAAGCTTTTCTCATGCTGAGATAACACCAATAGACTATCATTTTCTTGATAATTATGGAGGAAAACACACCATAAAAGCATTTGTGGCCATCTCAATAAAATAATATATATTTCATATTTACCCAATAATTTGAATGGAGGGGGAATTATAATGGGCTTTACTTTTATTGTGATAGAGCAATTAATAATAACTGGTATTAGTAATATCTTAGTATATTCTCCAGCAATAATTGTTGCTATTGTCATATCTCACCTTATTATTCGTAAATTTTTTTCGGAAAAATAGAGAATGATGCTGTTACAGGTTAGAAGGCTAATAAATAACATTTATTAAGTCACATTTTTTTTATTTTGGGTCGCAACTGTATGATATTATGCCATAGAGTAATAATAAACTTTTTTATCATAATACTTTATCATACGGCTGATATTAAATACAATTAAGCATTAAATATCGAGGTGGTATAAATATGAAAACCATTAAAAACTGGGTTGAATATGGTATTTATTTGTTATTTTTAACAGTTTATATTACTGTAAGTTTTCAAGTGAAAGCACGACTCTTTGACCAGCAACAAAAAACACAGAATATCACTTCTTTCGTATTATGGAATATAATTGTATTTACATTGTTCGGGATGATACTTGGTTTAGACTATATCTTCAAGGAGTCTAAAAAAGAAGGTATGTGGAAAATAAATTGGGGTAAACTAATACTTCTTGGTCTACCATCTGCTTATTTAACGTTATGCATTATTGCACCTATGTATAATTTTGATTTTATAGTACCTCAAATTATTTATAACCTACTTATGCCTAACCTCTTCATTACTGAAGCGATAGATGTGTTATTAGGATATACAATAATATCGAGTTTTTATAAGGTTAAAACTGATAATCGCATATCTGTTTAATGCATATTATTCTTAAAGAACTAAACCGCTTACGCGCTGGGGGCTGCTCGGAAATTTCAGACTGTATATATAAAATCAAAGTGGTATCTTTTTGAGATTACCACTTCTATTAAAATTAAATTTGCACCAATAAAATTAAAGGAGTGGTAAAATGTCCGAATTAAGAAACAAAATGAAAACTGAGCTTGAGCTTAGAGGTTACAGCCCTACTACTATTAAGCATTACATCGAGAATGTAAGTAGGTTTGCTAAGCATTTTAATCAATCACCTGAACTTTTAGGTGAAGACCAGATACGCGAGTATCTACATTATTGTATCATGGAAAAACATTTAAGTGAAGGTACTGTTAATTACATTAATAGTTCTTTAAAATTTTTCTATACGAAAACTCTTAAAAGAAATTGGAATAGTGATATGTTTCCAAGGATGAAAGAAGGTAAAAAGCTTCCTGTTGTTTTATCCAAATCAGAAGTTAAGGCTATACTGGATGCAACGGATAATTTAAAACATAAAGCGATTCTAACGACTATTTATGGTGCAGGTCTAAGAATCAGCGAAGCTGCAAAACTTAAAGGGTTAGATATTGACAGTAATAATATGCAGATAGTGATAAGACAAGGCAAGGGTAAAAAAGATAGATATTCCTTACTCTCAAAAACAAATCTTAATTTACTTCGTGATTATTGGAAAAGGTATCATCCTAAAGACTATTTGTTTTCAGGTAAGAATGCAGCTAACCATATATCAGTTCGTACCATTCAGAAAACATTTGATCAAGCTCTAGCTAAAGCTGGTATAAAGAAGGATGCGACTGTGCATACATTGAGGCATAGTTTTGCAACTCATCTTTTAGAAGCTGGAACAGATATATGTCATATACAAAGACTTTTAGGACATACATCCATCAAAACTACAACAATCTACCTCCACTTAAGAAGATTGGACTTGCTAAGCATAAAAAGTCCTCTTGAAACTCTTTAGGTATCAGCAATGAGTGAGCTTCAGGATATATTTAATCAATACGGCGATGATTACAGAAATAATCATAAGTTGCCATTACATATATTAAAAACTATGGCCGCCATAGAGTCATGCAGGACATCTAAACTCGGAGGACATTTAGATGTTTGCGATGAATGTGGCAATACTAGAATTTCATATAATTCTTGTAGAAATAGGCATTGTCCTAAGTGCCAAACCTTAGCAAAAGAAAAGTGGCTTGATAATAGAAAGGATGATTTGTTACCCGTAGGGTATTTTCATATAGTTTTTACTATACCAGAGGAATTGAACTTCATAACTTTGATAAATCAAAAAGAAATGTATTCAATTCTTTTTAAAGCTGCATCCGAAACGCTTCTTGAACTATCACGAGATATTAAATATTTGGGGGCAGAGATTGGATTTACAACAATACTTCATACTTGGGGACAAAATTTAATGAATCACCCTCATTTACATTGTGTAGTTCCCGGAGGAGGACTCTCTCTTGATGGAAAGCGTTGGATTAATTCTAGAAAAGACTTTTTCATACCTGTAAAAGTACTTTCTAAAAAGTTTCGTGGCAAATTTTTATATTATTTTAAGAAAGCCTATCACAATAACAAGTTGAGCCTTTTAAGAGATGTTGAATACTTAAAAGAAAAGTACTTTTTTCAATGCTTTCTTGATAAACTTCATAACAAAAAGTGGGTAGTATACTGTAAACCTCCATTTGGTAGTCCAGAGCATGTACTTGAGTACCTTGGGAGATATACGCATAGAGTTGCTTTATCTAACAACAGAATAGTAAAATTTGAAGATGGATTAGTTACATTTAAGTGGAGAGATTACAAAGATAACAATAAACAAAAACTTATGACGGTAACTGCTGAGGAATTTATTCGTAGGTTTTTAATGCATATATTACCTAGTAAATTTGTGAAGATACGACATTATGGAATTTTAAGCAATCGTAATCGTAATTTTAAGTTAAAATTATGTAAAAGGCTTACTGGTATGGCCTTTAAGAAAAAGTCAATTTCATTATCTAAGTTAAGTGCTGCAGAAATTTTTAAAAGACTGACAGGAATTGATTTTAATAAATGCCCTCACTGTAAGAATGGCAGGATGATAACAACGCAAACACTTTATCCAAAAAATTGCTCCCCGCCAGGGGTAAGAAAAACAGCATAATCTATTAAAATATTTTGGGGAGGGGGAAAGTGTATATATTTCTAAGGAAATTTAATAATATTATCAAAGATCTACCTTGAAAAATGAAGCTATGTCTATTTATCTAGGGTGGTTGGGATTATCGAAAACCCATAGCTTTAGGTGATAGCGCGGCTCCGTTCTATAATTCGTTTCGGAAATTGGACAACTTTGATCTTAAACCAACACTTTAAATTTTTATATGAGGGTGTTGGTTTTAATAGGCCCAACTTCCGAATCCGAACCTATTCAAAGTCTGCACTTACAAGTAATTAAAGGTTGGTTCGACTTTGTAAGAAATAACGAAGTAAGTAATTCAATCCAATAAATTAAGCAAAAGACTATTAATACTTTCTATTAATATTAATAAAAGAGGGTGGTTAAACCATGAATAAAATTGAAAAGATAAAAATTGCTGTTCATGTAGCCTTATACTATTTTATAATTACCAATGTATTGTCTCTTTTGAGTAAGATTCTTTCTGATTTGCTATTTAAAAATAGTAAATTATTAGTCGGAGACCTAAGTTCAAATGCACCGAGGTATATAGTTGTAATAGTAGTTATCATTCTTTTAGCAATACTTTCGAAAGTATTAAAAAGGAGAGCACAGGGGGATATTAGTATTGATAGCAAACCGTTGCTCTACATCATAGTTGGTTTGCTACTTATAGTGAATGGAGTTATAAATATCCCGACACAAGTATCATTAACCAAATTTTATATAAATCATTTATTTTCAGAAGGCAACCTTATTTCGCAAGGTACGAAAACTGGTTTAATGGATACTATATATCGGACTATAGTGCCGATTGTATTTTATATCTTCCAAATAGGAATCGGAGCCTACTTCACATTAAGAATTACTAATAGGAATAAACAGGTATAAGAAACACATCACACTATAAAAGCATTTGTGGTTATGTCAATAAAATAATATATATTTTACATTTACCCTATAATCTGAATGGAGAGAGGATTATAATGAAATATGAATTGCTAAATGGATATAATTCAGATATTCAAACACAACTAAAAGTATTAGAAAACATTATTATTCTAAATGGAAGTATAAACACAGCTATTAAACGAGCCAAGCTGTTAGATATAGATAATTACTATATAGGCGCAGGTTGTATTGCACAAACTATTTGGAATTACCTTTCCGATAACCCTTTAGAATATGGTATAAAAGATATTGATTTTGTCTATTTTGATAATAAGAATTTAGATTTGGAGTCTGAAAAAAGAGTTATTTCAAAAGTAAAAAACCTTTATTCAGATTTGAAAATTGAAGTTGATGTGAAAAATCAGGCTAGAGTTCATTTATGGTATAAAGGCCATTTTGGTTCTACAATTGAACCCTATGCGTCTCTTGAATCTGCTTTAAATACATGGCCAACAACTGCTACGTCTATACCCGAAGAATGGCAGCCATATGACTTATTACATATTACATATGAATAACCATTGGTACCACTTACATAGGATTATAAAAATTCATCTTTTATTGCTACACAACATTCGTACATTCCGGATTACCCTAAATTAAATAAGGGGTGGATTATAATGTTTATTATGCTGATTTTAATACTTTGGGGAGTATATGCCTTAATATTACATAAGAAACTTCGTGAAAAATTTATGTTTTCCAAAGAATTATTACCTTTAATTTCTGTTAGTCTTATATCAATAATATCCCTCGGTGTAAGCTATATGGCCTCTGGTGTTTCCAGTTTTAAGCCTTACCATAGTAGGTCAGGCCAATGATATTTTTATTTCGGCAATCGGTGCTGCGGAGGACAAGGTATTTTTTTAACTTAAGTCTCGGAGTAGAAGATGAAATGGTGTCAATAGCACAAGAGAGTATAGAACGAGTGGAATAATACTTATTGTTCTACCTAGTCGTATTTTTCTTATTATTGTAGCACAAAATTGAAGAACCCCAAAATTGACAATCCAATATTTGTTTAATTAAAAAAATATTGGAAGATAGATTTGATTAAGATATAAAATATA
>JBEQBT010000210.1:0-6130 GCA_041639705.1 Clostridiaceae bacterium
AATGACAGGACGAGATGTAACAAAATGTCCTTGTTGTAAAACTGGGACAATGAATAGAAAGAAGTTTAAACATATAAAAGATATATCACCACCATAAAATACTGAAATTATATATTTTTTAAATAGCCTCTTAATTGGGGAGGGGGGAGTTGTATCTTAAGTGTAATAAATTTAATCTAATTAATTAATCTTAGCTCAATATTTCAATCAAGAATGTTAAAATTGTTAATTTTCGATATGGATGGGATTATACTAACCCCATAGCAAAGTTCTCCACCACCGCAGCTTAGTTCTTTGGGAGGAATCAAAAATTTTGCGAAGTTTTATAATTTATAAACACAAGTATCCTTGATGACGCTTGTGTTTTTTATCGCGCAAAACTTTCGATTCCTCGCTATTCAAAGAAGTTGCAGAAGAACTTAAAGCTATTGTCAGCGAATTTTTAGATGCACGAGGCCTCATATTATCCGAAGAAAAAACCAAAATAACTCATATAGACAAAGGCTTTGACTTTCTAGGATGGACTTTCAGAAAATTCAAGGGAAAACTTATTATTAAGCCTTCAAAAGAATCTATTAAAAACCTGGTTGAGAAATGCTCCACAATCATTCTTAAAGAAGGTAAAGCAAGTACCCAATCAGACTTGATTCGCAGACTTAATCAAGTAATTAGAGGTTGGACTAACTACCATAAATATGTTGTAGCAAGCCAAGCCTTTTCATATGTCAATAATACACTCTATCACTTACTACATTACTGGGCAAAACATCGACACCCTAACAAAAACAAATGGTGGCGACTTAATAAATACTGGCACGAAAAGGATGGGAAAAGATGGCTGTTCATGACAGACGAATGCTCTCTTATAAATCTGAGAAGAATCAATATCGTCAGGCATCCAAAACTACAGATTACTAAAAATCCTTTTATAGATAAGAAATACTTCTTAAAAAGGAAGATGAAACTAGAAACACTCGTTGCAGCCTGAAAAAGGTGAAGAAATGCTTGAGCCGTATGAGTTGGAAACTCTCACGTACGGTTCTTAGACGAGGGAAAGGGAGTAATCCCTTTTCTTTAGTCGATTATACCTGTGCTACATACCAGGAAGCTACTGAAAAATTTATAAATAGTTACTCAAAGAAAGCCTATCCATGGGATAATGCCTGTATAGAGTCTTTCCACGCATTGATCAAAAGAGAATGGATAAATAGATTCAAAATATTAGATTATAATCATGCCCATCGATTGGTTTTTAACTATATAGAGGCATTTTATAATACAGTAAGGATACATAGCCATTGTGGATATCTATCACCAAATCAATATGAGGCTGTGTACAATAAGGAGTTAGATGAATTATACACAAAAGCTAGTTAACATAATGCAGGATGCAGGAGAATATTAAAAAAATTCAAATTTAACTTGTACTTTTTCTTGACATAGTACCATTTTCGTTCTGAATACACCATATTAAATAGCTTCATGAACTCTTCAATCATATTGTTAAAGCTCTTTCCAAGCTGGCCTATTTCATCGCTGTATTTGCTTTCAAAATAGACATCCAGATCCCCGCCCTCAGCCTTCTTCATTAAATTTTTAAGCTTATTCAAAGGTTTGACTATAGATGATGTGAAAAATAATGCTGCAGCCACACCTAACAAAAGTGTAAGGTTTCCAAGTATGAGTGAATAATTCATCAGACTTCTGACTTCCTCAAGTATTTCATTCAGGAAGATTATGCCTATGGTTTTCCAGTTTGTGTAATCGGAATCGCTGTATATTATTTGATATCTGTTATTCTTTATTTCCTTTATGATGCTGTTGTCCGAATTCTTTAGAAGCCATTCTGCCTTAACTCTGTTACTACAGGGTTGACAGGCGCATATACTATATCCCCATTGGAATCCGTTACATATAGAAAACCGCTTTTACCAAGCTTTATATCCTTTATTGCCTTTACTATAGATACCACGTCATCTGCACCGTAGCTTTTGTCAGATCTAATATTTCTTCCAATCGGTTTGCTGATAAGTTGAGTTTTTTCAGGATTAGCCATTGCCTTTTGATACCAGTATTCCTTTGTTAAAGGATCCCTTGGGATTTTTAGATTTCATTGCTCACATCGATGCCATACGAACTTGCAATTATTATTCCGGATATCTCAGGATGAATATCTGTGAAGTTTTTAACCTTTCTTTAACTCTACTTTCAATGCTAAACCTGTCCATCTCTGATGTGTTTTTATTAATGCTTAAATGGTCTAAAATTTCAGGCTCCTCAGAAATCAAAGTGATTATGTTCTCCATGTCCCTTATATAGAATTCCACATTCTTCTTGACCTGATCTATCATTTGGGTTGTTGAATGTTTACCTCATTTCAATTGACCTTACATGGATAATATTTCCTATTATGCTAATAGTTGCAATTGCAAGGAGTATCAGGGACAGGAAATAAAATATAAGCTTTAAACGTATACTTTTTTCCCATGAAATAGCGTTTAAGGGATTTCAAACTATCTCCCCTTGTGCATTTAAATTGTATGATAATCTTCAGCCAAGCGAAAAAGGGAGCATCCACAGAGTTATCTGTATATGCTCCCTCATCCTGCAATATTATGAATTTACCCAGGCATAACCCTGAAATCCCAATGCATGTATTTTACTATTTCCTGCAGCCTCGCTTATGTTCAGGTGGCAGTTAAACTGCATGTCAGTATCGCAGAATACCATTAATTATCTACCTTATAATATGGCAATTTGTGTATCCTTGTCAAAAACATGCATCCTATCCATGCTGATACCTACATTAGTAGTTTCTTCCATCCTTGCATTGGTTGTTGCCGAATCAACCCTTGCAATAATATACTTGCCTTCGCAAACAAGATAAAGGTATGTTTCAGCTCCCATATTTTCCATAACATCAACCTTGGCTGTTATTACAGCATTTTCATTTGATTTAGTAAACTCAAGGTTGTCGCTCATATGTTCAGGCCTTATTCCAAATATTACATCCTTGCCTGTATACCCCTTATTTTCGATTACTGGAGCTTTATCAGCAGGTATTTCAAGTTTCACGTTATTGAATGTGATGAACAGTCTGTTATTTTCCTTAACAATTTTACTGTCAATAAAGTTCATCTGAGGGCTTCCAATAAACCCGGCAACAAACAAATTGGCAGGATTATCATATATATTACGCGGTGTATCTACCTGCTGGATAACTCCATCCTTCATAACAACAATCCTGGTTCCCATTGTCATAGCTTCTGTCTGGTCGTGGGTAACATAAACAAATGTAGTATTTAATCTCTTGTGAAGTTTTGATATTTCAGCTCTCATTTGAACCCTAAGCTTGGCATCAAGATTTGAAAGAGGCTCGTCCATCAAAAATACCTTTGGATCTCTTACAATCGCTCTTCCAAGTGCAACTCTTTGTCTTTGCCCACCTGATAATGCCTTTGGCTTTCTGTTCAGAAGGTCTTCAATGTCAAGTATCTTTGCAGCTTCTCTTACTTTTTCCTCAATTGTTTTCTTTGAGGTTTTCCTAAGTTTTAAACCAAATGCCATGTTCTCATAAACGGACATATAGGGATAAAGTGCATAATTCTGGAAAACCATTGCGATATCCCTGTCCTTTGGTGGTATATCATTACATATTTTATTGTCTATATACAGTGAACCTGAGGAAATTTCTTCAAGGCCCGCAATCATTCTCAAGGTAGTGGATTTACCACATCCCGAAGGCCCAACTAAAACCACGAACTCCTTGTCTTCAATGTCAAGATTAACGTCCTTAACCGCTGTAACATTTCCTGGATAAACCTTGATAATATCTTTTAATACTACTCCTGCCATCTAAACCCCTCCAGAATTTTATTCATAATAATATGTTACCGATCTATGTTTCATAAAAATTTGTTGACACCATGCAATGTTTCTTACAGCTTCAACAAAATTATTGAAGAATAAAGCTCTCAACCTCTGCCATTGTCGGAAGAGAAGGCTGTGCACCCATCTTCGTTACGGTCAGTGCACCCACTGCACATGCAAACTTAAGCGCATCTATATGTTTAACTCCATTTGTCAGTGAATAGGCAAATGCCCCAATAAAGGAGTCACCGGCAGCGGTTGTGTCAACTGCCTTAACCTTAAATGAGGGTTGGAATATTTCTTCATTATTATTTACAAGAAGCACTCCTTTGTCACCCAGAGTGATTATTACGTTTTTGCTGCCTGAAACAAGCAGATTTTTTGCTGCCTTTCTGGCACTTTCAAGGCTGTCAACCTTTATTCCGGTTAATATGGAGGCTTCCGATTCGTTTGGAACTATATAATCCACCAGCTTTATATAATCCTTATCGAACTTTGCAGCCGGAGCTGGATTGAGTATTATCATTTTACCGAACTTATGCCCTAATTCAATTGCTTTATATACCGTTTCAAGGGAGATTTCCAACTGCAGTATAATAATATCTGAATTTTTTATCTCTTCTGAAAGTGCTTTCAGGTCGCTTGGGCTCAGTTTTAAATTTGCTCCGGGAATTACTATAATTCTGTTGTTTCCGTTTTCCTCGAGTGTGATGCATCCTACTCCGGAGCTCTCTACATCATCAAACAATACGTGTTCGTAATTTATTCCTTCTCTTTTTAATGAGTCTATGTGAGCTTGTCCAAAAGTATCTCTTCCAAGCTTTCCAACCATTGTAACATCAGCGCCTAATCTGGCTGCTGCCACAGCTTGATTAGCACCTTTACCTCCAGTAAACTGATTAAACGTTTTCCCAATAATTGTTTCACCTTCAATAGGTGCTCTTGGTGTTTGGGCAACTAAATCCATCATAAAGCTGCCTATAACAAGCACTTTCATATTATCCAATCTCCTTCTCCATTACTTTTTCAATCTCACTGAACAACTTCATGCCCAGGCTTCCACCCGGATGAAAAACTGCAAAATCTTCTTTTCTAAATTGTTTTATCTGAGAAAGTGTTAATGCAAGCGCATCTCCCAGAACTAAAACTACTGTCGAGCTACTGGTTGGAGCGAGATTAAGAGGATCCGCCTCATGACTTACTTTTGCTTCAAGGGCTATATCACTTAGTTTCCCGAGTGTGGATTCCTTATTTCCTGTGATTGAAATAATTTTACTGCCTATATGCTTTACAGAAGGGATTATTGAAAGCACTTCTTTGGTTTCCCCACTATTTGATATGGCAATAACAATATCCTTCTCTTCTATCATTCCAAGGTCACCATGAAGAGCCTCTGTGGAATGTACAAAAAATGCAGGTGTCCCTGTGCTTGCAAATGTTGCAGCAAGCTTTTCACCTATGTGGCCTGATTTGCCAACGCCAGTAAAGACAACCTTTCCTTCGCATTCATGTATTAAGTTAACAGCCTTTTCATAAGTTTCATCCAAGGCATCATAAATTTTTTTTATTGCATCCATTTCCTGCTGAATGATTTCCTTTAATAACAACATATTTTTTTCCATAATCTTACACCCCCATTGTGTTCTTTTAAAAAAGGTAAAACTACTATCTTTTGGTTTTATACTATTCCTTTTCTCAATATTATATTTGCATACAGAGCTGCTTCACTTGTTGCTACGACGGCGTATGCATTCCTGGCTTTTTCATAAAACTCGTGTCTTTTAATATATCTAAGCCCGTATAAGCTTGGCTCATATGTTTTTGCTATCCTTGTGTAATTCTGCCATATTACAGGTTCAACCCTGTCACCTTGGTCTGCTTCCATTACTGATAAGGGCTCCTTTGATGCAGTATCGAGGGGGAAAAGCCTTAATACTGCATCCAGGATTTCCGGCACATTATGCCCATCACATCTTATAATCCTTTTAGCACAGGAAGCTGCAGGAAAGTTGCCATCAGCAATAACTATTTCATCCCCGTGACCCATTTCCATTAGTATCTTTATAAGCTCAGGTGATATTACTTTAGGAATACCTTTTAACATCTTTAATATTCCTCCTATTTATCCTTCTTTTCCAATTCGACCTTCATTAGAAAAACATTATAGGGCTGCCACATTGACATGGTAAAGTAAACTGTTTTACCTTTATCCTCCACATATTTAGGTGTCATGTAGGCTCCATAGAGTGCAGGATAATCT
>JBEQBT010000211.1:0-6103 GCA_041639705.1 Clostridiaceae bacterium
AAAACAATAATACCGGTAGGATTAATGGTACTTGGACATAAGGATCAGGAAAGGGAGGCTCCTGACAGGTATGAGGAGGGGAAGGTTCATTTGGAGGAATGGTGAACTTATAATAACAGGGATAAGGAAATTACTATCTTTTAAATATCAATTTGGTTGTAAATTCAGTAATTAATCCATCAAATGCTTACAGCATTTGATGGATTAATTTGTAAAGAATGGTTTGAGTGAAATGATAGTGATTTTAAACCTGTGACCTGGCATGTTAAAACCCTAGTATTGCCTTAATATCTGAAAGCTCATAATCCTTTGTAAATATGCCCATGGCATTGAGGCACATGGCATCAAAGGCAATCAGCTTGAAATGATCAACCTGGTCAGCTTCCTTAATACGCTGAAGTTGCTCAAGCATTTCCAGCCCTCCTGAGGCCTCCTTAATAACAAAGTATTTTGCGCCATAAAATGATATAAGCTTTAACATCTCATTTCCTGACCATATTTCATTTGGTATGTAGACTGCCACCACTTGATCCTCTACTTTTGTTTTACCAAACAGATTAAGAAGTGAAGAATTTGGGGAGGATATGACCCTTGAGCATCTATATTCCAAACCCAGTGCTTTTATATCCTCAATAAATTCATAAGTATATGAATCACGCTTTTTAGGAGGCAGGTTAAGAAGAGAACCATTAAGCTCCATTATTACATTACTGTTTCCTATTAGTTTGGAGAGTATATCATAGCTGTTTTCTTTTTTTTGTTCTTCCGAGGCCTTTTTATTGATTGTTAACATAAACCGCGGGCCGCCGTCTGTTAACCAGGACTTGTTTTCTTTAAGCTTTATAATATCATCCATTTGCACAACCTCCATTCATTTATAACAAAAGTATAGCATTAATTAAGCATGCCTGCCATCTCAGGATATTTGACAGTCACGTCACAGACCATAGGAGGGACAGTTCTGAGATAATTCCATATCTTTTGGCACAACTAGCATGGACAATATTTACTTTTCATATTTATTAAGGGATATTAAGGTTGATTTTAAAGGGGTAGAAGAGTTCATTATCTGCTTCGTCTCCCTGGTTCCCCCATAACAGTATAGTGGCATAATGTTCCAGCTTTTATTATTAGCAAAATCAACACAATTTCTTAGCAGAACTGCATAAAAAAAGCCATAGGCCAAAGGCCTAGGGCTTTGATATGAAAGGTATATATCTATTCTGTCTTTGAAGCTGATGTAGTGGCACTTGAAGTAGCATCGACCGGTTTGTTCATTCTAGAAAATCCTGGACCACCATGGCCACGGCCTTTGCCCATTAGAAGAACTTTAGCTATTGCATTAAGCTGTGCCTGTGTTAGTGTTCCGTTATCAACTAATGCTGACAGGGGATTTTTCTTTACCTCTGCTTTCTCAGCAGTCGAATCCTTGGGTTCTGCTGGAACAGTACCAGGAGCCGGCTTATTTGCTTCAAGTGTATTTATGTATGCCAATACCTTATCCGATTGTTCCTTAGTGATTGTACCTGCTTTAACAAGTGAACTTAATCCTTCAGTTAATTTTGCTTTCATTTCAGCATCACGATTTTCCTCAAGCTTTGCTTTAGCTGCATTGGCTTTTTCCTGGGTTATGATGTCGTTGGAAACTGCCTGGGTGAATATATCACCTTTCATTTGAGGAGCTTTTCCTTTAATTGAATCGAAATATGCCTTTCTTTCAGAATCAGTCATATTCTTGATTTTATCAATTTCAGCCTGACGTGCCTGATCCTTTGATTTTGATAGTGCCAAAATTTTGTCTGATTCAGCCTGGGTAATAACACCTGCTTTAACAAGGGTCTTTAAATCATTCTCAATGTTGTTTTTACCTATGTTTTTCTCAAAACTCCCTTCTTTGCCTTTAAACATCTTTCCTGCAATAGACGGGGGGCCATGTAAAACATTTTTTACAGTTGCAGATGTTTTTGTATCTGCCAGCGCAATTGCACCTGTAGAGAGGATAGTTCCTCCGATTACTAAACTACTAATTACTTTGTTAAAAGTTTTCATTTTTTTCTCCTTTCTAAAACTTATTTTGTAACTTTATTTATATTGTAGTACAGAAATACTAAAGAAGTGGGGCAGTAACGTGGCAAATTTGTTAAGATTATGTGTACATTTCCAATTGCTAATATAAGATGTGAGGGATAAGGGATAGTTCTGAAACATTACTTACAAAAATTATTCAAGCAAACTCTAGGGATAATTTGTCCCTAGGAATTTATATTTCCAGGGTTAGTTAAATTGGGAAAGAGGAAACTAGCAAGGCTTTACTTAAATATGATGATAACAAATGGCAGTCATATGACTGCCATAATTTTAGTTATTTCAAACACTCAGGTCCCTGTTTTGATACAAGAAATATGTTGAAACGGAAAAGACTGCTACAAGTAGAATAGAGATCAAAACGACACTGACACTTAAGCCCTTACCATTTACAATATCAATATAACTGAAATATTTAAAGGGTGAAAGTAGGTTTATGGCATTTATGCGATCAGTCAAATCCGTTATCTTGGAAACTATAAATGAGCCAAAGAGTATGCCTGCAGCAATAGAACCTGAGGCTTTGGCATTTTTCCTGAAAGCAGAAAGCAAAGCTCCAAGTGATAGGAATATTAACTGAACTATAAGCATGCTCAGCATAAACAATGCTATTTCACCTGAAATATCCTTCCCCTTATTATAGGCAGCTACCATAAGGACTGAGGAAAATAGTGTAACTGCATTGACAACTATAACATTTACAAGGGCTGCAAGAAGCTTTGAAGTAATGACAGCAGAACGGGACACTGGTTTAACCATCAGAAATTCAGTAGTCTTGTCCCTCTCTTCTTTGCCTATAATGCCGCTGCCAATAAGTACTGCATGTATTGCAGTTGTAACCTCTAAATAGGGAAACAGGAATGCATAAAAGCCGCTCATTGTAGTGACATCAAAGGAGCCCATTCCAAGTATTGCCTTTATGGAATAGGGTATTTTGTCAAAAACTGCGCTGCTGGCTCCGGAGGAGTAAGCAGTATACTTGCTCATACCGCTTAAGACGAACAAAATCATGCTTGCACTCCATATGATCAAAGCTTTTCTATTGGCCTTCAATTCTCTTAAAAAAATATCCATAGTCAGACCTCCTTTATTAAGCTGTGACAACATCAATTCACAGAGTGAATATCCTTTCTGGTATATATAATATAGCTTATTGCAGTTCCAGCTAATACAATGACTGCACCCGTAATCATATAGGCTGCCTCATAGCTTGCATTTTTAATAATATAAGTGATATCAAAATATTTAAAGGGAGAAAGGAAACGGGCTCCTTCATCACCTTTACCTGTAGAAATCAGAGCGCCTAGCATGTATAATCCCATTACAACACCAAGTGAAACGGGAAGCACCGATTTCAACCTCTTAAAGAACACTGAAACAGCCACTCCAACTGCAAGGAAAATAAGCTGTATAAAAAGCAGAGTAAGATTGATCATGAAGAACAATTTTCCACTAAAGTCTGCTGTTTTAACCATGCTCCCCATTATTAGAGACAGGGTACCAAATACAATATTTGTGGCAAGTATTGTGGTTAAAGCCGCCAAAAGCTTTGCACTTACGATAGCAGGGCGTGAAACCGGCTTAACCAGAAGAAAATCTGCAGTTCGCTCCCTTGACTCCTTTGAAACTATAGAAGCTCCAAGATTCATAGCTTGAATGGCTCCACAGAGGACAATAAAAGAAAATATCATGGAATAGAACCCTAAAATTGATGTAATATAGTCAAGGTTAATTCCAAGCATTGCCCTGACAGATGCCGGGTAGTTGCTCATCAGCTCTTTAAAATCAGCTGCATCCTTTGCCATGCTTGGATATATTGAAAGGAACAGGGCGGACAGTGCAACAAGGGTAAATGTCCACATAATAGCTGATTTACGCTGTGACTTAAGCTCGAATAGATACATATTCATACTGCCTAATCCTCCTTTGCATAGTAGTGCATGAAGATTTCCTCAAGGTCTGGCTCCTCAATTGATATATTGCGAAGCTGGATTTCGGCGATTCTTTTCATCATAGTATTGATATTTCCCTTGAATATAAAGCTGGCGGTGCTGCCCTTGACTTCAATATCATTTATACCCTTCAGGTTGAATATTCCTTCAGGTAGAGGGGACATAGCCTCAATACGGAATCTTTTGTAGTTATTCTTCTGCAGAGTGCTCATTTTTTCAAGCTTTATTATCCTGCCTTCCTTGATGAATGCAACACGGCTGCACATTTTCTGTACTTCTCCCAATATGTGTGAGGAAAAGAAAACCGTGGCACCTTTTTTGTTTTCCTCCACAATAAGCTCAAAAAACCTCTGCTGCATCAGTGGGTCAAGACCGCTTGTTGGCTCGTCCAGTATAATAAGCTTGGGCTCATGCAGCAGGCCCTGGACTATGCCAACCTTCTTCTTATTGCCAAAGGAAAGGTCGTCTATTTTCTTTTTAAGATCCAAATCCATTATTTCAGCAAGCTCGTTTATCCTCTTGGTACAATCCTTCTTGTAGAAGCTGGCTGAATATTTGAGAAGATCAATGACCCTCATATTATCGTAATAAAATACCTCAGAAGGCAGGTATCCTAGTTCCCTTCTTATCTCGGGATTTTTGGTGCAGCTTTTTCCAAATATAGTAGCACTGCCGCTGGTTGGATAGATGAGGCCCAGGAGTGTACGTATTGTCGTTGATTTTCCGGCACCGTTAGGCCCTATAAACCCGAAAATCTCCCCTTGCTCTATATTTAAATTCACATCTATGATGCCTCTTGCCTTTCCATATTGCTTTGTAAGATTTTTAATTTCTATGACACTCATGACTATTGCCCTCCTTTATTTTCATTAATAAAAGAATATTTATGATCTACTTTTATAACTGGGGTTCACATACTCCTCTTTATAGAAATTATTCTTAAGCATATTCAAGCATTTATCGAATTCCTTGAACATAATTTCATAATCAATTTCCGCCTTATCTGAGAGTTGATTCATATAACCATCAGTAAGCCACAGAAGCATTTTCACAAAGAGCTTTAAATCAATATCCTCTTTGAATTTTGAATAATCCATGCCTTGAAAAGCAATTTTGTTTCTAAAATCTTCACCCTTTTCAAACAGGGCCCTTAAATCATCCTTTACCTCCTCATCCTTTTCAAAATATATACTTTTTAAAAATAAAGATATTGAAGGATACTTTTTCATAGCTGAAATTTCAATTTCAGATGATTGCTTTATCCTGTCGAAGAAATCAGTAACTGTGCTGTCAAACTTTTCGTTCACTTCATTCATAATGATACTTCCGCATAAATTAACCAGATAAAAGTATAATGCTTTTTTTGTGCCAAAGTAGTGAAATACCATTGCCTTTGAAATCCCTGCAGCAGCTGCAATGTCGCTGACGGATGTTTTTTTATAACCATTGGTTCCAAAGGAACTTAGTGCAGCGTTGATTATCGTATCTTGCTTTATCTGTGGTAAAGCGAAAAATTTTTCCAAAACCTCACCTCACAAATTTTTATAAACCGAATCGGTTGATTTGAGTATAACTCCATAAACCGATTTGGTCAATAGGCTGTAGAAAAATTAATTGTAATGAGTTAGGTGCCTGTCAAACCTCCGAAAAAGTAAACTTACATTAAAAATATGAATTTTTCAATAACTTGACCTTCACTGTAGTGGCAGGCCTCTGTGCTCGCCAGGGGTATCATTGTTAATAAGCAGCGTCTCTTAAATAGAAAAGTACCCAAAGCAGGCATGGAAAACTGCCACCTAATTATCTATGAAAAAGGGGTTAAGTTATATTAATGATCGGTACTTGGCAAACTATGATCAAAGATATACAATCCCATCTTTGACAGTTTGCTGATAATAAAATCCTGTAAAGCCTTGAATTTAAAGGTTTTGCAGGATTCTTTATTGATGTAAAAAGTGCGTAATGTTTTTTATTTTTTCGTTTCTTTAAAAATATTTTTCATCATGCTTGTTGTAACAATCTGATAGTCAGTGCGAAAGCTAAAAGCTTCATGTAAAGCATCGGTA